>JAZQUF010000080.1:0-4857 GCA_045631165.1 Acutalibacteraceae bacterium | reverse complement strand
GAAGCAAATCTCAAGGTTTATCAGGCAGGTCTTATCGGTCTCTATGAGATGAAAAAAGAAGATATTCTCGCTGAACTCAAAGCAGCCCGTGAAATGTCCAAGGATACCAAAGAAGCAAAAGAGCTTCGCGCATTTGCTCTTGAAATTGCAAAGAATAAGCTTTCAGCACGTAAGGCTATTGATAAATATTACAAAACTCCCGAAAGCTTTGTACAGCCCAGCTTTGACGAGCTTGACCGTCTCTTCTCAAGAGAAGATGCTCTCAATGAAGAACTCAAGGGTCTTTATGAAGCAATGGCTACAGCTAAGAAAGCAAAGGACACATACGCTATCAAGGACATCAATGAAAAGATTAAGGCTGACGAAGCTGAAAAGAAAACTGTTCAGAAAGCAATCAAAGCTGAAATGGACAAGCATGCATTCTTCGGCAGAGCTGCAAAGCCCTATCTTGATGCTGAACGTATCGTAAAAGAGAAAGAAAACACCACTCACTTCGAGGAAATCGCAGCTAAATATGACGAAGCTAAAGCTAACGAGGCTGCCGCACTTCAGGCTCAGCTTGACGAGCAGAAGAGACTCGAAGCAGAAAAAGCTGCTGCAAAGGCTGCAATCAAGGCAGAAAAGGAAGCAGCAAAAACAGCTAAGAAAAACAAATAAATTCAACGAAGGTGCCACTTTATAGATGGCACCTTTCGCCTTAATATGCACCGAGTACCTATTATTTACTTGACAACTGTCTATATATTTGTTAAAATAATGTGAATTGGACAAATTTGCATAAACAGTATTCCAAAACTTAAAAGAAAAGAGGAAATTATATGAAAAAAATACTTTCACTTTTACTTGTATTCTCAATGCTCTTTGCTTTAGCAGCACCTGTAAGCGCCGCTAAGTACGAACTGTACAGCCCCATACCTATTGTCACAATTTACGGCGATGGTGAACCCATTTATGACGCCACCAAAGAGAAGAAGCTCTTCCAATTCAGCGAAATGTTCAGTATGCTCGGCGGTAGCGAAGATGGTGCATTAGGAGAAGCTGCAATCAATATTCTTATGCCATTCCTTCTTGAAGGTATCATTAACGACGAATGGGACAACTACTATGCTGCTCTCGAAAAAGAAATGAGTGAACTTTTTACAGAAGCTCGCTATGATGTAAACGGCGAAAACTGGAACGGAAGCGGTATTTCACCGCTAGCTCAAGATTACATGGATACACAGCCTTACAAAGATTCAAAGAACTCAAACAATCTCTACTTCTATGCCAACTACCATTTCTATTATGACTGGAGACAGGATCCTCTTAAAACAGCAGATGAATTTCATGCTTATGTTGAACAGGTCAAGAAAACAACAGGTGCTCCAAAGGTCGGCATTATTGCAAGATGCCTCGGTTCTTCAGTAGTTATGGCTTACCTTGCAAAATACGGCACAGACAGCGTTCAGGGTGTAAGCTTCAACGGCAGTGTTGCAGCCGGTGGTGAAATTATCAGTGAGCCTATCAGCGGTAAGTTTGTTATTGATGCAAATGCTATAAACAGAATGCTTGCTGACTTCAAGACTATCGGTTGGTTTGAGCTCGACTCATTTATCACAACAAGCATTGACCTCGCAGCAAAAACTCTTACTGCTATGAACTTCGAGTTTAACGAAACTGAAATCTACGGCAAGCTCGTGCAGGGAGTAACATCAGCTCTTGCTCTTTCAACATTCTTCACCTGGCCCGGATATTGGGCTTTGGTTTCCGAAGATGATTTCACAGATGCTCTTTATTACGTATTCGGTGAAGAAGGCAGTGAAAAAAGAGAGACTTATAAGAATCTCATTATTAAAGCTGAAAACTATCATAATACAGTTATGAAAGAAATCGACACTATCTTCCAGTCTCTCAAAGACAACACAGTAAATGTCGGAGTAATTGCTAAATACGGCTTCCAACTTGCTGCAATAGCAGAATCAAGAGACCTTGTTGCAGACCAGTTTGCCACTGTAAAAAGAGCTTCTTTCGGTGCTACTACCTCTACAGTTTATGAACCCCTGGATGCAGATTATATTGCTGCACGAGTAGCAGAGGGTAAAGGCAAATACATTTCACCCGATAAGCGAATTGATGCTTCAACCTGTGCATTCCCCGATTCCACCTGGTTTACTAAGGGTATTACACATTCAAAGTGGACTGATTTCGAAACATCTGTTTTACTTAAAGTTGTGTCTGCTGACAAACAGCTTACAATCGACGATTTCGATTATACACAGTTCATTGTATATGATAACGAAACCGAAACAGCATATCCGATGACCGAAGACAACTACAAAACAGAATCATGGGAAGCAAACAAAAAGCTTGATAAACCCGATGACAAACAGGGAGTTATCTTCTCAGCCATATACTCACTCATTAATTGGATAATAGAGCTCTTTCAGTTTTTGCAAGCTAAATTTAACAAATAACGCAAATCTCAACTCCGATATATTTATATATGTCGGAGTTTTTTATAACAAAAAGCAACGGATAACTTTTATGTGTTAATCCGTTGCTTAATATTTTTCTCTCGTCCTCGCTGGACAAGCATTACTTTTTTCTTAACCCCTCAGTCAAATTTACTTATTCCTCAGCTCTCCTAAAAGCTTCTGCATATCCTCAGGCATATTTGCTTCACAAGTTATCTCCTCACCCGTTATAGGATGCACAAAACTGACCTTTCCGCAATGAAGTGCCTGATGACTCAGCCTTTCGTGTGCCTCACCATACATTGTGTCTCCGTAAAGAGGTGTGCCCATAGAAGCGAAATGTACTCTTATCTGATGAGTTCTGCCTGTCTCAAGCCTCACTCTCACCACTGTGTAGTTCTCACCCGTCTCAACAGGCTCATAGTGAGTCACAGCATAGTCGCCTCTATCATCAACAGTGCGATATGTCTTAATGAGATCAGGTCGGTATATAGGCTTATCAATGGTACCTCCCTGAGTATACACGCCCTTGACAATGGCAAGGTACTCTTTGTCGAACTTGCCTGCAAGTCTTGCCGCAGAATGAGCGTTAAGGGCGCAAATAACGAGTCCTGATGTGCCCTTATCCAATCTGCCTACTGCACGGAAAGTGGCACTCTTGCCCTTTTTAAGCAGATATCCCGCAACAGCATTGGCAAGGGTATCTCCCTGATGATTGTGACTCTCGTGCATAGCCAGAGTAGGCGGCTTATTGATAAGCATTACATCGTCATCCTCATATACAATATCCAAAGGATAATCAATAGGTATAGGCGCCGTTTCATCATCGGGAATATTAAGGGTAATTATGTCGCCCGTATGAATTATGTCAATAGTTCTGCCTTGCTTGTCTCCGAGCATTATACCGTCTGGTATTCTCTTGAGAGTACGCATAAGACGAGTCGAAATCTTAACATAGCCCCTCAGAAAATTGTAAATTTTCTTGCCATCAAAGCTTTCAGTTACGGTAAATTCTATTTGTCTCAATACCCTTTACCTCAATGTGATTTTTTTGAATATTCGTCAAGCAGTCTGTTCTTTTCTGACCAGAGCTTTTCTGAAAGGTCAACATAATAGGTGTGCGGATTCTCAAAACGCTTGACTTCATCCCAAAGAGTATTTTCTATCTGCTCATTGCAGTATTTCTTTATATCTTTGATATCGGGACAATCGTAGCAACATTCACCCTTATCAAAAATCTTCACGAGCAAGGGCTTAGCTGTATAATTTTCAACAAGTTTTCTCTTCCATGTGTAGTTTGGATCAAAGATTTCATAAGGCTTACTCTCATCAATCTCCTCATCCAGAAGTGTAAGCACATCAGCTATAGCCTTTCCGGTTTCATTGTCATAAAGACGATAAACATTTTTAGCACAGGGAGTCGTAATTTTCTGCACGTTTTCGCTGAGCTTGATACGAGGTACAGGCACGCCGTTTTCTTCAACTGCAACGATCTTATATACGCCGCCGAAAACAGGATTGGATGCAGCCGTAATAAGTCTTTCACCTACACCAAAAGAATCAACCTTAGCACCCTGGAGAATCATATCGCGGATAATAAATTCATCAAGAGAGTTACTTGCCACAATCTTACAATCGGGAAAACCTGCTGCGTCCAGCATTTCTCTCGCCTTTTTTGAAAGATATGTGATGTCACCACTGTCAATTCTGATACCCTTGGGTCTGTAGCCACGCGGCAAGACCTCACGCTTAAAGGCTTCGATAGCATTAGGTATACCTGACTTAAGAACATTATATGTATCAACAAGCAAAGTACAATCGTTAGGATACTGACGGGCATAAGCACAGAAGGCCTCAAGCTCATCACCGAAAAGCTGTACCCAGGAATGTGCCATTGTACCCACAGCAGGCACGCCGAAATCTCTTTCATCTATGGTACAAGCTGTAGCGTCACAGCCACCGATATATGCGGCTCTTGCACCGTAAATAGCCCCATCATAACCCTGAGCACGTCTTGAGCCGAACTCCATAATCATTCTGTCTCCTGCCGCTCTCTTAAGTCTGTTTGCCTTAGTGGCAATAAGACTCTGATGGTTTATTGTAAGAAGTATCATAGTTTCAATAAGCTGAGCCTGAATAACAGGACCCTTTACAACAACGATAGGCTCGCCCGGGAATATAGGTGTACCCTCAGGACCAGCCCAGACATCACACTCAAATCTGAATTCTCGCAGATAATCTATAAAATCTTCGTTGAAACCCTTGCGTCTGAAAAGCTCAAGGTCTTTCTGAGTAAATCTGAGATTCTTAAGGTAATCCACCAACTGACGAAGACCGGCCATAATAGCGAAGCCTCCGTTATCAGGCACCCTTCTGAAGAACATATCAAAATATGCAATCGTGT
>JAZQUF010000079.1:0-25593 GCA_045631165.1 Acutalibacteraceae bacterium | reverse complement strand
CCCACCCCCAAAGTTTGCACAAAACTTACAAAAGAATGAACTTTTTCCTTTTCTGTTGAAATTCCTCTTTTTTTGTTATACTATATCAGTAATGAAAGAGAGATGATAAAATGAAAAACAATATATTCAGAAAGTCAGCTTTGATTATAACTGTTATGCTTCTTGTGTTCTCTTTAAGCGGCTGTGGTATCGTTGACATGATTTTTCATAACGAGCCCGTCACCGCACCAACCTCAGAAAGCACTACGGAAAATACCACCGAAACAACAGAGACAACCACTGAAGCGATAACAGAAGTAACAACTGAAGCAACTACCGAATTGACAACAGTGCCTACAACAGAAAGCACTACCTCTGAGCCTGATACCACTGAAGAAGCAGTAGAAGGTGATAAGGTATGGGCAAGAAATGATGTTAATATCAGGGAAAAGCCGTCAACCGAAAGCAAAATACTCGGTACATTGATTGCAGGTGAATCAGTAATCCGTACGGAAATAACATCAAATGGCTGGAGCAAGGTTATTTATGAAGGTGCAGAAGCTTACATTGCGACAACATATCTCACTTCTACAGATCCCACAGAAACTGTATCATCCGACAGAGTCACTGTTGATCCCGAAACAGATTTGTGGAATCTCGTAATCGTCAATAACGAAAGAGAAATCCCTGCCGACTATGTACCAAAGCTCGAAGAAGTGGCATCCTCAGGCATTTATCTCGATTACAGAGTTGCTCCTCATTACAATGAAATGTACGCTGCCGCTAAGAATGACGGAATCACTCTGACTCCTTTTTCAGGTTACAGATCTTACGACAGACAGAAGAGAAACTACAACAACCTCACTGAAACCTATATGTCACAGTACAAACTCTCACGTGCCGAAGCAGCAGCTAAAGCAGCTACTGTAATCCTTCCCCCGGGAACAAGCGAACACAACCTCGGCATTGCAATGGACATATGCAACACCAATTCCTCCTTCAGCACGCAAAAGGAATTCAAGTGGCTTACAGAACACGCTCACGAATACGGATTTATTCTCAGATACACTGCCGAGAAGCAAAGCATAACAGGTATTATATCTGAGCCGTGGCATTGGAGGTATGTGGGTGTTGAGCACGCTGAAAAAATCAAAAACAGCGGACTTTGTCTCGAGGAATACCTGACAGAAAACGGAATAGCATATTAAATATCAAGACCTGCAGAGCACGATTCTGCAGGTCATTCTTTTATTGAGATATTTTAATGAAGAAGGTATTTTTCCCATCTCCGCTTATGAGGTCAACCTCGCCGCCGTGAAGATCGGCTATACGCTTGACTATGGCAAGTCCTATTCCGTGACCGCCATCACCTCTGTTTCGGGATTTATCGTGCTTGTAGAACACGTCCCAGATAACATCCTTCTCTTCAGCGGGTATTTCTACACCCTCATTAGTTACAGCGAAAACATATTTACCATTCTCTCTGTATCCCTTAACTATTGCCGTGCTATCTTCAATCTTATACTTCATTGCATTAGTGATATAGTTGTACACTGCCCTTTCTATAAGATTGATATCACCTGAAATATCAGCCACGTCAAGGTCAACTGTTATATTTTCACCGGTAAACTCATTTTCTATCCTTGCAATAATTTTATCTTTAAGTCTTTCTGACGAGAATGTTTCTTTCTTGCACTCAAAGGTCTCGTCCTCGAGCTTAGACATATAAAGCATTTCCTGAACGAGGTTATTGATAACATCGCACTCCTCGAGCATTATATCGCAATATCTCTGCACCTTGGGATTATCCGGCATTATTATCTGAATATTTTCAGTATAACCCCTGACTGTAGTTACGGGAGTTTTCAGCTCGTGAGAAATATCTCTTATAAGCCTCTGTCGTCTTTCGACGTCTTTTCTCAGCTTTTCAATACTTATCTTCAGCTCGTCAGACATTTCGTCAATACTCTTAGCTAATAAACCTACCTCATCAATACTGTCATAGTTAATCTTTTCTTCAAAGTTAAGCTGAGCCATCTTCTTGGTCACTACACTCATTTTTTTCAGCTGGGTTATGAAGGAGTTTGTTAACACATACCATATGGATGTACCTATAAGTATAAGAAAAATCGCACCGACGGCAACAGCCACTGTAGCTATGCTTACTATCTGATCGATACTTCTGACAACCTTGCTCATACAAAGATATGTACCATCACTCATCCGTGTGATATAAACAGCTCTTGACAGGTAGTCATCGGTACTGTCCTCAAACTCATTAAAAAACGCTCCGTCCTCTCCGACCTCTTTCTCATAATACCCCATCCACTCTTTAATCATTGCTATACGGGCAGAAGTCGGATACAGATCCTCGTAGCTGGCGATTATCTTATAATCAGAGGTGTATATAACCGTTTCAATATCCTGTGACGCATCAAACTTATAAATAAGCTTTGTTATTGTTGATGAGCCGCTTTCATAAGCCTCGGTAATCATATTTCCAATGCCGTTCATACTGTTACGTGTATCGTATATCAGTATAGGTCTGAAAATAAAGTTTGTCGCTGCAATAAGCATAAGCATTACGAAAACAACACTAAAAACAAAATGTAGAATAAGCTTTGAACGAAAGCTTCTTTTTATCATTTTTCTTTTACCTCACCGTCGAAGCTATATCCCATACCTCTTATTGTTCTTATTTTTTCTCCGTACTCACCTAAGGTATGGCGAAGCATTTTTATATGAGTATCTATTGTTCTGTCGTTTCCTTCAAACTCAAAGCCCCACACTTTATTGAGAATAGATTCTCTTGAAAGAGCCAGCTTAGCGTTTTTCATAAGAAGCAGAAGCAGTTGATATTCTTTTGTAGTCATTTTAATAGGCTGACCTTTTATATATACTCTGCACTCACTCTGGCTGAGCGTCAGGTCCTCACAGATATATGTGGTACTGCTGCGGTCTTTGAAATCATTGACAAGACGCTTCACTCTTTCAAGGAGCACTGCACGCTTGAAGGGCTTTACAACATAATCGTCGGCACCGCTTCTGATACCCCTGACCTCATCCTCTTCTTCACTCAGAGCAGTAAGCATGAGCACCTTTACATCGAAATGCATTCTTATATATGCAAGCATTTCCCAGCCGTCAATTTTCGGCATCATAATATCAAGAAGCACAACCTCAATATCCTCGACGTTTTCGAGTATTTCAATAGCTTCTTCACCATCGAAGGCACGATACACCTCAAAGCCTTCCATAGTGAAAATATCATCTAAAAGCTCATTAATTCTTCTGTCGTCATCTACAACTAATATTTTATGCATTGTTTTATACCTCCCGAGGATCATCCTCGCATTTATGATATAACATTACTATAAGTATCGTATCATAAAATTGTGAAATTTGGGTGAAATAATAAAACGTGAACATAGAAAAAATAAGTAAACTTTTGTCAAACTTTTACAAAACCTTGTGAAATAGACAATACACCGTACAATCTAATAAAAACACTTTCAGTATAAAAAAACAAGCGGCTCTTTTTTCAAAAGAACCGCTATTGATTTTTCTTTTGTCCTCGCCGGACAGATGTTACTTTTTCTCAAAGAAAAGCTATCGAAAGAACTTTGCTTATTCAGCAGCTGCAGCTTCTCTCTTAGCTCTGTTTTCGGTAACAATCTTTGTAACGTTCTCCATAAAGTCACCGTGAAGCTTGAACTTCTTGGTAAAGATAATAAGTGAAATGAAGAAGAGTACAGCAGGAATAGCGCAAAGCATAAGTGTGATTGCAAACTTCGCACTTTCGGGGTTAGCACTGTGAAGATTACCGTCATATTTTGAAAGGCCAAGTGAAGCAAAGAGGATGATTGTTTGCAGTGTATATGCCATCTTCTGTAAGAAGCCCTTCATTGAGAAAGTGATTGATTCTGCTCTGAAGCCGAGCTTAACCTCACCGTAGTCAACAACATCGGCAAGGAAAACTGTCTGAGCGATAAACATTGAAGCCATACCGATAGCTGTAATGCAATAGAAGACATTCATCAGCATAAAGTTGCTTGTGAACGCACCGATTGTGATACCGATATAACCAACACCTGCAACAAGAAGTGATGTCTGATAAGCTCTGCGCTTTGACATAAACTTCTGTAATACGGGCAAAAGTAAAAGACCTACAACTGAACCCACAGCCTGGAAAAGTGAGAATACTGACTGCTTTTTTGGGTCGCCGACAACAACATCAAAGTAATATGCAGCAACACCTGATGTAAGATACCAGCCGGCATTTGAAATCATAGCAAAGAGCATAAACACAAGAAGCTGATCGTTGCTCTTGATGATTGTGAGAGCCTTCTTGAAAGAGAACTTTTCAGCACTATGAGTTGTAATCTTTTCTTTAGTTGTAGCAACTGAAAGGCTTGAGAAGAATACAAGCATAACAGCACAAACAGCAGCACATACAAAGAAGCTCTTTTCACCGAAAAATTCGCTTGAAACATTACCCTGAGCATCATACTGTTTAATGCTGAAAAAGCCCATAAGTATAGGAGCGCCGATAGCTACAATACCCTGACCGAGACCTGAGAAGGTTCTTGCAAGAGTTGAAATAAGACTTCTTTCCTTGGGGTCACTTGTGAATGAGGGCACCATTGACCAATAAGGAATATCAGCCAGTGTGTTTGTCATACCCCAACCGACATACATAACAGCAATATAAGCCATAAGAGCGCCGCCTGTGAGCTTAAAGGGGTTTGAGAATAAAAGCACAAGTACAACCGCATTGAGCATCGAGCCTCTTAAAATCCAAGGGCGGTACTTACCCATTTTAGTGTGGGTATTGTCAACGATGGTACCCATCATAGGGTCGTTGATGCCGTCCCAAAGTCTTGCGATGGGAGTAAGAATAAGAAGGAAGCCTTCAGCAAGACCGAGCACGTTGGTCAGATACTGAGCAAGATAAGAATAAAACATACCATAGCTAAGATCAAGACCGATTGCACCGATACCGTAACCGAGCTTGCTTTTGAGATATTTGATAGTTTGCATAATGTTCTCCTTTCGGTTTATAAGTCCGTGTTTATTATTTCGAACTCTGCATTTTTATGACACAGAGCAAAATACGTATTTTCGATTTTTTTCACATAAAAGCTACAGTCAAAAGCTTCGAAGCATTCTTCATTAATATAAGGCGAAAAATCATAGCTCGAAAGTCCACCTGATAAGCCTTTGCCCGTGAATTTGAGAATACTCTCTTTCAGAGCCCAGAGTCTGATAAAAACCTCATCTTTTTTGTTGCTGTTTTCGATAATCTCCGTTTCTTTTTTGCAGTAATTTCTGCCTGCCACTCTCGTGTTATAGGTCCTTATTTCCTGAATATCGCAGCCAACCTCACTGTCAGATATTGCGAGAGTCACATAATCAGCACTATGGCTGATATTGAAATATAAGTTTTTTTCGCTTTTGAGAACCGGCTTTTCGTTGCCACCGTAAATTACAGTATACTCCCCTGCATCAAGGCTTTTCAAAGCTTTATCAAGAAGAAGTCTTCCGATTTTACTTTCTTTTCTATGAGAAATTTTCGAGTCAGTGATGAAATTTTCTTTTATCTGCTCATAGCTTTCAGAAATCCTTTCATCACTACAGCCTGAAAGTAAAGCTATATATATTTGAGTTGTCATATTGAAGCTCGCTTTCTGACTTTTTATGGCCTGGTCGGGCAGGTGTTACTTTTACCGACGCAAAAAAGTAACCAAGACATACTGCTGTTATTTGTTCTGATTTTTATATGCTGCCAGAGTGTTTTTCATCAGCACTGCTATTGTCATAGGTCCGCATCCACCGGGCACGGGTGTGATGAAGCTTACCTTATCCTTGACGTTTTCAAAGTCAACATCGCCACAAAGCTTACCGTTTTCAAGGCGGTTTATACCGACGTCAACAACCACAGCACCGTCTTTTACCATATCTGCTGTGATAAAATTCGCTCTGCCTACAGCGGCTACAATAACATCGGCATTTTTGGTAAATGAAGTTAAATCCTTGGTTCTGCTGTGACAAACAGTAACAGTAGCATTTCTTTCAAGAAGAAGGGCAGCCATGGGCTTGCCTACTATGTTGCTCCTTCCTACAATAACGCAATTTTTACCTTCAAGTGGTATATTATAATAATCAAGAAGCTCTATAACACCCATAGGGGTACAGGGTGAAATTTCATACTTGCCGAGCCATATTTTGCCGACATTCTCAGCACTGAAGCCGTCAACATCCTTTTCGGGAGCAATAGCATCAATAATTTTATCTTCGTTGATATGCTTCGGCACAGGAAGCTGACAAAGGATACCATTGATCTCCTTGTCATTGTTAAGCTCGGAGATAAGTGCTAAAAGCTCTTCTTCTGTTGTCTCGGCAGGCAAAGCGTACTCAACCGAGCGCATACCTGTCATCTCGCAGGCTTTCTTTTTGTTGCCGACATAAACCTTTGATGCTGGATCATCACCTACAATAATTACTGCAAGTGCAGGTACACTGCCGTTTTCAGACAACGTGGCAACCTCACCTTTAACCTGTTCTTTAATATAAGCTGAAACAGCTTTACCGTCAATAATCTGATACATATCAATTCACCTTTCCTATATGAAGTTTTTCCCTGATAAGATTTTTCCTTGCTGTTCTCCATTCCTTGGCTCTTTTTCTTCTTGCAAGCTTTCTTTCGTGGAAGGCCCATTCTTTTTCTGTCATAGGCGGATAGAAATCCACACCCTCAATAGGTTTTGGATTTTTAGTATACTTTATAAGCTTGACTATTAAAATCACAGCACTGATAAAGAAGATAGCAAAAGAAAGTGCCTGAGAAACTCTTATACCTGTATTTCCGATATAAAGGCTGTCTGTCCTCATACCCTCGACTATCATTCTCTCAAAGCCATACCACACACCATAGGTAAGGAACAGCTGACCGCTGAATTTGCGGAATTTTTTAAGTATAATATAAAGAACGAGGAAGCCGAGAAGACACCATACGCTCTCATAGAAGAAGGTCGGATGCACATATAAATCATTTTCAGCTATGTGCCCTGCTATATCATTTATCCCCTCAAGACCGAAAGACTCAGGATGTCTTTCGATATAGCTGATAACCTTATCACTCATCATACCGAAATTACTGTAGGTAAAACCGCCGAAAGCTTCCTGATTTGCATAATTTCCCCATCTGCCTATACCCTGACCGATAAGAAGACTCATACCCACAAGATCAAGAAGATTCGGTATATTCACCTTTTCTTTTTTGCAGACAATAAATGCCATTATAAGGCCGCCGATTATACCGCCGTAAATAGCAAGACCGCCCTCCCATATTTTGGGAATCTCGCTCAGGTGGGCACTGTAGTAATCCCACTTGAAGGCTACATAATAAGCTCTTGCACCTACTATGGCACCAACTGTACCAAAAAGAAGTATATCTATCATTTTATCAAGATTTATTTCCCAGACGTAAGCAATTCTGCCACCAAAAAGCACTGCCAACAAAAATCCGAAAGCAATTATTGCCCCGTACCAACGCACCTGGGTAAAACCTAAATCAAGAATTGATGAAACCTCAAATTCCTGAGCAAGACCTGCAAATTTAACTAAAACTGTATCCATTGGATTTCCCTCCAATCTCATTTGCCGTCAGGCAAATATGTTGCGTTGCCGATAGGCAACATATTCCGCTAGCCACAAAGGCATTCTTTTTCCCGGCGTGGAAAAAGAATCAAAGATACGCTGTTATTACCAAGTCAGCTGTGTTATGGCAATTATCACGGGCATTGTAAGTATAGATAAGAAGCTCACAAGCGCAACTGTCTTTGACGCCGTTGCAGTATCTCTTCCATAAACTGAAGCAAACATAAAGGTGTTGTTTGCCGAAGGTACACTGGCTGTGATTATAACAGCTGTCAGAAGTGTACCACTAAGGCCGAAGATGTAATAAACACCCATACAAATTAGCGGCAAAGCTATAAGCTTCATAAATGCTACAGCGTAGATTTTCTTATCAAAAAGCATTGTTTTAAGGTCTGTCCTTGAAAGGTAGGTACCAAAAACAAGCATAGCAACAGGTGTGTTGAGGTCAGCGAGCATCTCGATGGGTCTTGCCATAAGATAAGGCACATCGAAGCCTGTCAGAAAGATGGGCAATCCTATAACTGTAGCAATCACACCGGGATTGATAAGAATTTTCTTTATACTGAGCCTTGTACCGTCTTTACCCATTAGCTTTACACCATGGGTAAAGGTAAAAAGATTAAATACAACCGCACCACCTGCACAGTAAAGCACACCCTCATCACCTAAAACAGCCTGAGCAAGAGGCAGAGCCATAAAGGCTACATTACCGTAAATAGATGCGAATTTATAAACTGCATTCTTATCATTCTGCTTGTTTCTGAAGGTCAGAATATTAATAAGAATGGCAATTGTATGAGTTGCGGCAGAAACACCGAATGCCGTAAAAAACTTGCCCACAGTATCGGGTGTGGCTTCAATCTTGATAAAGGAATTTATAAGAGTACAGGAAGCCACAAAATAAAGCAGAAAGTTTACGGTTTTTCGTGCGGTTTCTTCTGTATAAACCTTGAATTTATCGCAGATATAACCAACTGCAACAATAATATACAGCACGCCCACATTGGTAGCCGCTGTAATGAGATTTTCTAAAAACATCAATAATCTCCAAGTCAGATGATATTATTCAGCTATTTCTTCGCTCGGTGCTGAAATAGCAGGAATTTTTGCATCTTCTTTAATTTTAACTGCAAGAGCAACTGCAAATACTGCAAACAATAAATCTGCAAATGAGCCACTGTGTCCGCTGACAGTAAAATCTGCCTGCATCACCATTTCAACAAGACTCATAAGAATTCTTGAAACGCTGAGCACTGCAGCTATAAGACCTGCTGACAGACCAAAGCCTGCGAGTCTCCATTTAACAGTGTCTTTATAAACACCTGAAGCAACCTGCGCAAGAGCCATAAAGAACATAACCATAAATGCAACCATTATAAGCTCTAAGAAAAGGTCAGAAACCTCAATGAAGCTTATCTGTCTTAAGAATCTGTAAATAAGTCTTGCACCTGCCCAGAATACGGGAGCTGTTGCCATAATTTTTCTGCTGTATGCTTTAGCTGTGCCCTTGGAAAAATCTGAAGCAAGAATGAAGAAATATATAGCAGATAAAAGAGCGAAAATGCTCTCAAGCATCATTGGCAATGTACCGCTTTTCATAATGTCGGTATAAGCAGTTGAAGATGAACCAGAGTTATAAACTCCGAAGCTGAAGCTTGCGATACTGTCGATTATAAATCCGAATGCCATAAAACGAGTAGCCTTTGCAATTTTGCTGTCACAGCAACCGCTGATTTCTGTTTTGTTGCAGTCGGCACTCAAAAAGCTTACCGCACAAAAAACTGCAATTACTGAAGCGAGCAGTGCATAAAACAGAATATTAAGTGCGCCACCACCTGTAAAAAAGCCTGTTGCAGGATCGATGAACTTTGCCATCTGGATACAGCGAAGAACTGTACCGACAGCAAAAGCAATCAGAAACACCTTAGTAAGAATTGCAATACTTAAGTTTTCTTTGGAGCCTTTGAGAGAAAATTTAGACTTATTGTCAGCCATAATTATTAGTCCTCCTCACTATAAACTCTCTGATCTGAGGGTATGTATTCGTTATTGCTTTTGAAGTTCTCTATTCTTTCGTCAATAGGCACGTACTTTTTGGGGAGAGCAATGTTTTTGTATGCGGGTCTGATAATTCTACCGCCTGAGATAAGCTCTTCGAGTCTGTGTGCTGACCAACCGACTATTCTTGCAGTTGCAAAAATCGGAGTGTAAAGATCCTCGGGAATTCTGAGCATCTTATAGATAAGACCTGAGTAAAGGTCAACATTAGCGCACATAACCTTATTCTTGCCCTTAACTTTTCTGAATATTTCAGGAGTAAGCTTTTCCACATTATTTATAAGCTCAAATTCTTTTTCAAAGCCGTATTTATATGCGAACTCTCTTGCTTTTCTTTTTAAGATAATTGCTCTCGGGTCTGAGAGTGTATAAACAGCGTGTCCCATACCATAAACAAGACCGCTACCGTCACCGGCTTCTTTTCTGATAATTTTTTCAAGATATGCTGCGATTTCCTCTTCATTTGTGGGATCAGCAACATTCTCTCTGATTTCATCAAGCATACGGCTGACCTTTATGTTTGCACCACCGTGACGTGAGCCCTTGAGTGAGCCGATAGCACCTGCAAAAGCTGAATATGTATCAGTACCGCTTGAAGTAAGAACTCTGTCTGTAAAGGTTGAGTTGTTACCGCCGCCGTGCTCTGCGTGAAGCATAAGGCAGATATCAAGAAGCTTAGCCTCTTCGTCGGTATACTTTCTGTCTGCACGAAGTGAGCGAAGAATTGTTTCTGCAGTTGAAAGCTCTTTCTTTTCGGGGTGAAAGTACATACTCTTATTGTAGAACTTCTTACGCTTAACCTGATAAGCATAGCACATCATAACAGGCATCTGAGACATAATCTGCACCGACTGACGAAGCACGTTTTCAATTGAAAGATCATCGGGATTTTCGTCAAATGAGTATGCGGTAAGGATACATCTGCCAAGCTTATTCATAACATCAATTGATGCATTTTTCATAAGCACATCTTCAATAAAGGTTTCAGGAAGGAAGCGGCAGGTACCGATTGTATCCTTGAAAAGATCAACCTGCTCAATTGTGGGCAGTGATCCGAAGAGAAGAAGATATGCAACCTCTTCGAAGCCGAAGCGATTTTCTTTTTCACAAGCTTCGATAATATCATTGATGTTGATGCCTCTGTATTTGAGTACACCGTGCTTGGGTACACGTTCACCGTCTTCCATATAATAGCCTTCAACACTGCATATATTTGTAAGGCCTGCCATAACACCTGTACCGTCAGGGTTTCTCAGACCTCTTTTAACGCCATACTTCCAGAAATCCTCATGGTTGATATGGCTTTTCTTTTCAATTTTTTCACTCATTTTCTCAAGCAATTCCGGAGAAATCGGATTAATTTTATCGTACATTATTTTTACCTCCCGTAAAAATGGATATAGATACACATTATAAATAATCATTATCCTTTATTTTATAACATACTAATAATAAAGTCAATAATTAAAACAAAATTAAAAGATATCTTAACGGGTGAAAACATGAAATTATATCTGTACCTCACAGCTTTAATATGCCTTATATTAGCATTCTTCCCCCTTTGCTGTATAACTGTTTCAAACAGCGCTTCCCTTTCTGCGAACGACTCTGATCAGAAGCTCACACAAAATGAAAATAAAGAAGATGATGAAACTGTTGCAGTTTTTATAGTGTCAGCGAATAAAACTATTGATATAAAGGTTTTTGATTACCTGGTTGGAGCAGTTGCATCAGAAATGCCTGCATCATATCACGAAGAAGCTCTAAAAGCTCAGGCTGTTGCCTGCTACAGCTATATGATGTGGCTGAGATACAATGCCGACAATGCAGAATATGATATAACCTCAGATCCGTCAACTCATCAGGGATACATCTCTGATGAAGAAATGAAAGCAAAATGGGGCGACAAGTACGAAAACTATAAAGATAAAATCGAAGCTGCAGTTTCGTCAGTATACGGAGAATGTATGACATATAAAAACGAAGCGATTCTTGCTCTCTTTCATGCAATTTCCCCGGGAAGCACCAAGAACAGTGAAGATGTATGGGAAAGTCCCCTACCCTATATAAAATCAAAAAGCGCACCCGGTGACAGCCTCTCCCCTGACTTTGACTCTGAAGCAACTGTTTCCTGCCAGAAAATAAGAGAGCTTTTTCTTTTAGGTGATAACATAAAGGACAGTGAGTTGATTGATATCTTTTCACTTTCTGACAGCGATTATATTAAAGGGATTCCCCTTGGCAACAAAACGGTCTCAGCAGGTGACATTGCATCAAAACTCGGTCTGAGGAGCCCTTATTTCACTGCAGAATATAAAGAGGGCAGCTATATTTTCAAGGTAAAGGGATATGGCCACGGACTTGGTATGAGTCAATACAGTGCAGACTATATGGCAAGACAAGGAAGCACCTACAAAGATATTCTGCTACATTTTTACGATGGCGTAAGTTTAGATAAAATATAGCTTGCAGTAAAGGTGGGAGGAGGCGTCCGCATGCCGAACTGCGTTCGGCAGCGGAGCCGCCGAGCCTACCCTCTACCGCCCACTAAAAAACATCAGGCATCCGACGGATGCCTGATTAAATCTTTTTTATTTCCAAAATTTTCTGTCAAGTGATCTGTATTGCACCGCTTCCGTAATATGAGGAAGAGCTATATTTTCACTACCATCAAGATCGGCAATGGTTCTGGCGATTCTGAGTATTTTGTCATAAGCCCTGGCAGAAAGCCCCATATTTTCAAAGCAGGTCTCGAGAAGCTTTTTGCTCATATCATCAAGTCTGCAGTATTTTTTGGTCATTGCGGGAGTCATCTTCGCATTGCAGGTTACAGTCGTATCTTTAAAGCGTTCTGTCTGTATGAATCTCGCCGCATTGACACGCTTTTTGATATCAGCTGAGCTTTCGCCTTTTTCATCTGCTGACAGCTTCTGAAAATCAACCTGAGGAACTTCAATGTGAATATCAAGTCTGTCAAGCAGCGGGCCACTCACCTTGGCTAGATATTTCTGAGGTTGACCTGCAGAACAGGTACATTCTCTTGCAGGATGTCCGTAATATCCGCAAGGACAAGGATTCATAGCACAAATAAGCATAGTTTCACAAGGATAAGTAAGTGAACCTGAAACTCTCGAAAGTGTAATAACACCATCTTCGACCGGCTGTCTCATTGCTTCCATTGAGATTCGCGGAAATTCGGGAAGCTCATCAAGGAAAAGCACACCGTGGTGAGAAAGGCTCAGCTCACCCGGTTTAGGTATCCTGCCGCCACCCGAAAGTGCCGCTGCGGATATTGTATGATGAGGTGAACGAAAGGGTCTTTTTCTCATAAGGGAAACATTCTCGGGCAGTGCACCTGCAATAGAATATATTTTTGTTACATCTAGACTTTCCTGAAAGGTCATATCGGGCAATATTGACGGTAGGCGTTTTGCCAGCATGCTTTTACCTGAACCCGGAGGGCCTATCATTAGGGCATTATGTCCACCTGCGGCAGCTATTTCAAGGGCGCGCTTGACCTGATACTGTCCCTTGACATCAGCAAAATCAAGAAGTTCTTCATTGTTATCCTCTCTTTTGTCATAAGTATCAGCTGTAACTTTTTCAATCTTTTTTCTACCCATCAGATGAGCATGAAGCTCCAAAATATTTTTTACAGGATAAATATCAATGTCTTTCACAACTGAACTTTCAGGAGCATTTGCCTCAGGGAGATATACCTCCTTGTAGCCCTCCTCCTTTGCCTTTATAACCATAGGCAATGCACCTGTTATTTTTCTCACTTCGCCACTGAGAGAAAGCTCACCTATAAATACACTGCTATCCGTATCACAGCGAAGCTGATTTGTTGCTTTCATAAGAGCAATACATATGGGAAGGTCATATACAGGTCCTTCTTTTTTTATATCTGCAGGAGTCAGGTTGACAGTGATTCTGCCTCCGGGAAAGAAAAATCCGTTATTACGTATAGCTGAGCGCACTCTGTCTCTGGACTCACTTACGGCTGCATCCGGAAGACCCACTATATCAAAACGCGGCAAAGAGTTATCAATAGATGCTTCAACTCCCACCTCATAGCTGTTCATACCAAACATACCGACACTTGCAATTTTAACGAACATTATATTCTTCACCCACCTATTATACTGCTATATCTCTATACTACACTAACATATCAGCTTTGTCAAGAACATTTGTTCTTTTGGCGCTAAAAATATATCCGCCCTCAGATAAGAGCGGATAATTTTAATTATTCGATACCTATAAACGCAGGTGAAAGTGCAATCAGGAACTGAGCTGCATAATATGAAATTATGTTAGCAGTAAAGAATACCGAGCTCTTTGCCTTTTTACCGAAATACATATGAGAAAGAATAATATCGGAAATTGCAAAGAAAGCACAACCAAGGCCAAAGAACAAAGCAAACTTATAGCCTGTAAGTCTGAAAATTCTGATTGATAATGCTGTGGTATAACCAAGCATAAGACCATAGCCGCAAACATAAGGCTTGAACTTGCCGTAATGCTGTTTGGTCGGTTTTTCTGTAACAAGAGTAAATATTACAAAAGCAATACCGATTATAAGTGGCATTATACGATGGAATGGTTCAAGATCAACCATTCTGAAAAGTGCCCAGATATAAAAGACATGACCGAGACCAAAGCAGATAAATCCTATTTTCAGATATTCACCAGAATCCTTTTCATACATCCACTTCTGATCAAGATAAATATCACCCATAAGCCCCAGAATACCACCAACCATAACGAGTATACCGAAATAATACTGCTCAGGGTTTGAGATAATCGCAAAGGCACAGGTAAGAAGATAAGACACACTTACAAAACTCTTAACAAAAAGACCTTTGACATTTCTCTGCTTGTGACACATAACGATATAAATCATCAGCAAAATTGCACCTGTGACACATGAAAATAACATTGCCATAAAATTCTCCTCCATTTATGTATAAGTACTTCTTCATTTTATGAAGATTTCTCCCGATTCTCCAATGTCCGATTTTATATTTAAATTTACTCCGCTACCTCAATGCCTCTTTCTTTTCTCTTGATAGCAAGATCTGAAATAATCTTCTGCTTTTCTTTACCTGCAATCTTATAGAAGAACATCGGAATTGCGCAAAGAAGCATACTGATACCGGGAACAATTGAAACAAGAGTAAACATTGCAAAACGAAGGTTAGCCGGCATTTCAAGAGCAGATACAACTGCTGTTGATGAGAGCATCTGTGAGGGCTCAAGACCGATAACCATATACATAACAACAATACCTGAGGTTGCGAATGCATTACCTATTTTATTGATAAAGCCCTGACACGCGGCACCAAGAGCGTTATCACGGAAACCTGTTTTAAGCTCCATATAATCAAGACAGTCACAGATCATTGCAAAGCAAACAGTGTTGATGACACCGAGAGGTATACATGAAACGATAATGAATGGGATACATGCATAAAGGTTCATTGTAAACCATCCCACGATAGTTGTAACAATACTTGCAACAAAGCCGGCAAGACAAGAAACAATAACGAGCTTCTTATAGTCGATTTTTTTCATAAGCTTCGGCATAAGAAGTGTTGCGCCGAAGAGACCTACTATAGAGCTAATCTGGAATACGGTTTTAACCGTTGAAATACTTGATTCAATAGCAGCAATTCTTTCTGCTTCTGTTGCAAGTGTGGCAAGGTCGGGACCTATGTAGAAAGAATAACGTGCAACGTGAATTGCAGCTGCTGATACCATATAACGTCCGCTTGAAAGAACACCCATAAGAAGCACAAGCACAAGAGGCTTACACTTGAATATGCGAGCAAGCTGAGAAGGTTCACCGGGCTGACGCTTACGTGTCGGCACCTTAACTCTTTCCTTAACACCTGTGCAAACAAACGAATAAAGAATTGTGCCGAGTGATACAGTCAAAACAGCCATAACAAGATATTTTTTCTTCTGTACTGAAAGCGGGTCAGGAGTAACCTCCTGCGCCTTAACCCATGCTGCAATAATAAGACCTACAACAAGGAAAAGAACCTCAGGTACAGCTGAACCGATACTGTTGAATATTTTGCTGACAGAAATTACTGAGCTTCTTTCTTCAGAATCAGGTGTAATAACATTAGGAAGACCCCAGAAAGAAACGTCACCAACTGTATAAATCATACCCCAGGCAACATAAACAATTGCCGAATAAATCATAAGCTCGGTTTTGGCAAAATTTGGGCTTAAATACATAAGAATGGTTACAATCGCAATAGGAACGAGAGCAAAGCGGATAAACGGAATCATCTTTCCGCTTTTAAGATTACTTCTGTCAACAATCATACCCATAAGCGGATCGTTGATTGCATCCCACACACGTGCGAGAAGCATAAGCAGAAGCACAAACATAGGTGTCAGCTGAAGAACATTCAGATAATAGTCACTGATATAGCTCGACATAAGTGCATATATCATACCCTGACCCATACCTGCAACGCAAAAAGCCGTAAGTTCTTTTTTAGGTACATATTTTTTTTCTTGCATACTTTTAAACCTCCCTGAAACATAATATGCATTGTTCGCATATATTTTAACATAATACGTCATATTTTTCCATTGTATAACTGCAATATCGAACTTTATATCTGTAGAATTTTAAGTCTTCAATTTGTGCCATTTGACGAAAGTATCAGTAATAGGTTGAATTCACCAAAGAAATGATATATGATGTATATATCTATATTGAAAGGTAAGAAAAAATATGAAGCAGATTTGCAAATACTTCAAAGACACTTTCTCATGGAACTCCGACAGCAAAACCCCGGCAGAGTACACCATCATCAAAAACAGAGTAAGGCTTTCTCTTATCACAGACAGACTTCTCAGAGTTGAGATTGATAAAAAAGGTGCTTATACAGATGAACCCACTCAGAGCATCATCTGCCGTAACTTTGCAAAACCTGAATACAAGATTGTTCCCGATGGTGATGTGCTTATTATCATCACACCTAAAACCATCTTTAAATACGATACCAAGAATGAAAAGATGCTCGGCATATCCGTACGCGGCGGCAAAAACCTCACAGAGTTCAAGTCAGGCAACCTCAAAGGTACATACCGCACTCTCGATATGACAACAGGCCCCATCGAGCTTGGCGACGGTATTATGTCAAGAAACGGCGTTGCTGTTTTCGATGACACAAAGAGCCTTATTCTCAAGCCTGACGGTACTATTGGCGAAAGAGCTAAAACCATCAGGGACGAATACTATTTCGCATACGGTAATGACTACAGAGGCTGTCTCAAGGACTTCTTCTCTCTTGCAGGTCAGGTACCTCTTGTCCCCAGATATTCACTCGGCAACTGGTGGAGCCGTTATAAGGCATATACTCAACAGGAATATATGGATCTTATGAACAAGTTTGTGGAAAAAGATATTCCCATCACCGTTGCTACCATCGATATGGACTGGCACTGGGTAGATGTTAAACAGCGTTTCGGCAAGAGTGGCGGCAAGCCCACTCTCAATCCCCACGCTCCTGATTTCATTCTTCAGGGTGACGGCTGGACCGGTTACAGCTGGAATACAGAGCTTTTCCCCGACTACAAAGGCTTCCTGAAGTGGCTTCAGGACAGAAACTTCAAGGTTACAGTCAATCTTCATCCCGCTCAGGGCGTACGCTTCTTTGAGGATATGTATGAGGACTTTGCTAAGCGCATGGGCGTTGACCCCGCAACAAAGAAGAAGATCCCCTTCGATATTACAGACCCCGACTATATTGACGCATACTTCAACATTCTTCATAAGCCTTATGAAGATGACGGTGTAAACTTCTGGTGGATTGACTGGCAGCAGGGCAAAAATACCAAGGTTAAGAATCTTGATCCCCTCTGGGCTCTCAATCACTATCATACCCTTGCTAACGATAAGGGCAGCAACAGACCTCTTATTCTTTCACGTTTTGCTGAAATCGGATCACACAGATACCCCTTAGGTTTCTCAGGTGACACAAAAATCTGCTGGGAAGCTCTCGACTTCCAGCCCTACTTCACTTCAACTGCAACTAACGTAGGTTACACCTGGTGGAGCCACGATATCGGCGGTCATATGGGGGGCTCAAAGGACGATGAACTTTACACAAGATGGATTCAGTACGGTCTTTACTCACCCATTATGAGACTTCACTCAACAAGCAACGAGTTTATGGGCAAGGAGCCCTGGAAACACAGCTTTGAGGCTGAAACTATCGCTGTAGACGTTCTCCGTCAGCGCCACGCTATGATTCCCTATCTTTACTCAATGAACTACCGTACACATAAGCACAGTCTTGCACTTGTTGAGCCTATGTACTACCCCTACCCCGAAAAGAATGAAGCTTACAATGTACCTAACCAGTATTTCTTCGGCTCAGAGCTTATGGTAGCACCTATCACTAAGCCTATGTCAACCAATACAAATCTCGGTGAGGTTGAGGTATGGCTTCCTCGTGGCAGATGGACAGACATCTACACAGGCGCTATCTATGAGGGTGAAAAGAAAATCAAGATGTACCGCGGACTCGAGAGCATACCCGTATTCGCAAAAGAGGGTGCAATCATTCCTCTTGCAACTGACGACAGAAACAACGACAGCTCCAACCCCAAGGATATGACCATCCGCATCTACAGAGGTACAAACACATTCGATCTCTATGAAGACGACGGTGAAAGCAACGAATTCAAAAACGGCAACTTCGCTATTACTAAGTTCAGAGTACGCGAGGCAGTACGCGATTTAACCTTTGAGATTAAACCCGCCGAGGGCAACTGTTCTACTCTTCCATTAAGAAGAAACTACACTCTCAGCTTTGAAGATATCGTTTCAGCTGAAAGCATCAGCGTAATGTCGAAGGGCAAAGAAATCAAGTTTGACGTAGCTTATAAGGGTGGCAAGACAATTATCACCCTCAAGGGCATCACTCCCAAGCAGGGCGTTGAAGTTATTCTTAAAGAAATCACCACAAGAAGCAACAAGGACAAGAGGGAGCAGATTATCGACCTTGTAACCAAGTATCAGCTTGGCGTAAATATGAAGCTTCTTAAGTTCAATTCATTCATCAAAGACATCTACGGCAAGTCACTTCCCGACTGCGAAGACTACTTCAAGGGCCCGATTAAGGAAGTTATGGAGCAGAAGTAAGTTTCAGTTATGAGTTAGGAGTTGCGACAAGCTTTCAGCAAACTCATAGTCCTCTCCCGCAGATATAGTCAGATATGATAAGACCCCCGACACGCCGTGTCGGGGGTTGGTTTGTTTTAATGGGTTATTTCACATATATGCTGTAAAGTTTATCAAACAAATATTGCAAAGCCTCACTCTCGGAAGAAAATCCTAACAAGTCATATTCCTTTCCTCTTTCTCTGAAAAAGACTTCCCAACGATAATAATTATTTCTGACACAGTAGCCATCTGTTATATTATCATCGAATACTACAATATTTTTGTTAATGTTATGTTTGTCAAGAAGTTCTAAAAATTCAGTTTTAGTCACAAATTAAGTCTCCGAATAATTCATAATTATTTCTTCGCTCGCCGCGTGGCGTTGCTTTTGCTAGCGCCCAAAAGCAACACAAAACGCGCTGATTTTATTATACTTCAGTTTCAAAGCACACCCAGCCGCCTTTGGTGTGTCTTGCCTTAATCTTAAAGCCATACTTGTCAAACGCGTCGATAACATCCTGCTCTCTTGTGTCGATGATGCCCGATGTGATAAACACACCGCCGTCTTTCATAAACTTCGCCACATCAGCGCAGAACATAATGATAACGTCAGCCACAATATTAGCCACAACTACGTCAAACTTGCCCTCAACCTTATCTGTGAGGTTGCCCTGAAATACTGTATATTCAGGCTCGTGAAGATTATTGACCTCGCCGTTTTCTTTTGCAGTTTTAACAGCGAGAGCATCAATATCAACACCCACTGCCTTTTCAGCACCGAGAAGAAGCGAAGCAATAGCAAGAATACCGCTACCGCAACCGATATCGAGTACAGTTACACCGGGTTTGATGTAATTTTCAAGTGTTTCAAGGCAAAGTCTTGTTGTTTCGTGGGTACCTGTACCAAAAGCGAGACCAGGCTCAATATTAAGCACAGCTCTGCCCTGAGGGTCGAACTCATCTTCCCAGGTAGGTCTGATAAGAAGCTTATTACCAACAGGAATGGGATGGAAATACTGCTTCCAGTTATTCTCCCAATCTTCGTTTTTGCACTGATTGAGAATAATCTCATTTTCGATTTTCTCGGCAGTGTACCTCTCACTAAGGAAAGCAACAGCCTCCATAGGATTCTCCTCGGGTGAAATGTAAACGTGAACTATAGCCTTGCTTCTGTCCTTTGCAAGGAGGTCTTCATCGATAAGGTCAATATGCGCAATCTCCCACGCCTCTTTTTCAAGCTCACGGTAATCTTCGATATAAATGCCATAGGGCACTACCATTGAGGCAATATCCCCTGCTTTTTCAACATCATCAGCATTCACGCTGATTTTTACTTCTGTCCAGTCGCTCATTTTTCTATCTCCTTTAAATTTAATTATTCCACTCGCCGTGGAGGCATTACTTTTTCCTATCGCGGAAAAAGTAATCAAAAACGCGATATTATCTTTCTAAAATTACTACGCCTAAGCCTTCAACCTTAACCTTGTTTTCTTCTACATAGTTGCCGTAAAGGGTCTTTGCATCATGCCAATCATCAGGCAAGTAGTAGTCTATCTCGTGCTCGTTTCTGTTGGCAATAACCATTATCTTGCTGTCACCGTCATATCTTACAAACGCAAGACAAGAAAGCATCTCAGATATAGTTGCATAGTGACCCTCTTTAAGGCAAGGCACACTTTTTCTGATATTGCCAAGGGTCTTATAAAATTCAATAAGCTCTTTATTTTCGTTGCCCCATGGATAACATAACCTGTTGAATGGATCCTTATAGCCCTGCATACCTGCTTCATCACCATAATAAAGGCACGGTACACCGGGGAGAGTATACTGAATTGCAGCCGCCATTTTAAGAAGCTTCACACCTCTTTCGTATTGGCTTTGGCTGAGGAAATGAGTGCTCTGCCACTGTCTGTCGCGGTACTCACAGTTTTCACCTGCAAGTGCAGTTATTGCTCGCATAGTGTCGTGAGTACCGATATGATTCATCAGCACATCAATTACACACTTTGGATAATTTTCAAGTATGGTCATAATATTTGAGTTAAAGCCCTCTGATACACCGCTTCTGACAAAGCTGATAATCGCATCAGCAAAGGGATAATTCATAACCGAGTCGAGTTCTTCTCCCTGGAAGTACTTTCTTCTCTGGCCGTAGCTGAACTTATTTGAAGCATCTTCCCATACTTCACCGAGAACAAGGGCTTCAGGATTCTCACTCTTTACAGCCTTTCTGAATTCATCAAGGAAAATGTCAGGCAATTCGTCAGCAACGTCCAATCGCCAACCTCTTACACCGCACTTGAGCCACTTTCTGGCAATACCGTTTTTACCTGCAATAAATTCGATAAACTCAGGGCTTTCTTCTATAACCTCAGGCAATATGCTGATACCCCACCATGAGTGATAATCATTTGGGTGATTTATGAACTTGTACCATTTATAGTAAGGTGACTCTTTTGACTGATAAGCACCTACACTGTCGTATCTGCCGTATTTATTAAAGTATATACTATCATCACCCGTATGACTGAATACACCGTCAAGAATAACGGAAATACCCTTTTCTTTCGCTTTTTCGCAAAGGCTTTTCAGATCTTTATCAGTACCGAGCAAGGGATCGATTTTACTGTAATCAGAGGTATCATATCTGTGATTACTCTGTGCTTCAAATATAGGGTTAAGATAAATACAGGTTGTACCCAGAGAAGCGATATAGTCGAGCTTTTCTTCTATACCCTTGAGGTCGCCCTGAAAATAGTCATTGTTGAGGACCTTGCCATCCTCAGTAGGTCTCCACTCAGGCTCACCGAAGATGTCACTTCTGAGCTTTCTGCCGTGAGGAATATTCTTTTTCTTCTGACCCGAGAAGTAGAATCTGTCAGGGAAAATCTGATAGAACATACCGCCCTTAAGCCACTCCGGAGTGGTAAAATCCTTAGCATAAACACTCATCTGCCAATCAAGAGTACCAAGTGTAAGGCTGCCGAGACAATCACCATTATGACGGATTATAATGTTACCCCAGGGTGTTGAGCAATGAAAATTATAAAAGTATATGCCCGGTTCTTCGGCAGTGTACCCTAAGGCCCACCATTCTTCGCCCTCGCCTTCCATACTCAGCCACGAAAAAGGTATATATTTATAATCCTCACCATCTTTTTTAATAGCAAGGGTTACACCGCTACAGCTGATACTTCTGGGTAAAACAACCTTAAAAACGAGGTTTTCACCCTGTCTGACTGCTCCGAATTTTGATTTATGTAATGTGTTTCTCGAGTTGAATGGGATATAATCCATATTTTCCTCCGATTTTGGGATATCTGTACAAAAAAATGCATAGTTATTAACAAGTTTATCTGATTGGTGGAATCATTATGTTTGTCATATCAATGAAATCCGAAAAGCTGAAAAAATATCTTATAATCGCTCTCGCCTGCATTCTGACAACTATAGGAGGTATCATCAGCGTTACGAAAGATACTACTCCTGCCGCTAAGGTCGGTGGTGTCAATATGAGGGCCGCTACGGCCGAAGAAAGAATCGCTTTCTTTTCACAGTTCGGCTATGAGATAGGCGAAGACCCTCTTGAAGTCAAAGAGGTTGTTATACCTGCCGAATTTGACGAAGCTTACAAGGAATATAACGAAATTCAGAAATCTCAAGACCTTGACCTGAGTAAATATCAAGGCAAGCGTGTCAAAATGTGGAGCTACGCCATTAAAAATTATCCTGGCTATGAGACTTCAGACGGCACCATAAGAGGCAATATTTTAGTTTATGACGGAGTTGTTGTAGGCGGAGATATTTCGAATATTGAGCTTGACGGATTTATGGTCGGCTTTGCTAATAATTAGCAATGTGCAATTATCAATTAGCAATGCGGTAGCGTTTTTTCTCGTTCCTATAAATCAACTTTACACCGCAAAACAAGTTTTAAATTTTATATAAATTAAACTTGATTATAATAAATATAATTACGGAGCAAAGCAACCCTTATTGCTAATTACTCATTACTAATTGCTCATTCTTCTATTATATAATCTTTAATTGTATCAAGAAGACTCATCTCAACTATGGCTCTTATATAAAGACCTTCGGGTCTGTATTCCTCTTCTTCTACTGCACCCTCGTTTCTTATTCTTGCAGCAATTGCACCTGCTGAAAAGGGTATAAGGAGCTCTGCTTTTCGTCTTGTCGGTGGTAATTCCTTGAGCACAGCCTCGAGAAGCTCGTCAAAGCCCTTCTGCTCCTTGGCTGAAATCATAACAGTCTTGCCGAAAGTGGGCATAGCATATATATCACCCACAAGATCACACTTATTCATTACGCTGATTATCGGCTTGTCCTCACAACCAAGCTCATTAAGGAGCTGTCTTGTTACCTCAAGGTGCTCAGCTGAATGCTCATCACTTGCGTCACATACATTGAGTATAACTGTTGCTTCTGCAGCCTCTTCAAGAGTTGACTTGAACGCTTCAACCAATTTATGAGGAAGTCTGCGGATAAGACCAACCGTATCAATGAGCATAACCTGTCTGCCGTCAGGAAGTATCAGACCTCTCGATGTGGGATCGAGAGTGGCAAAAAGCTTATTCTCCGCAAGTACACCGGCATTGGTAAGAGCGTTCATAAGAGTTGACTTACCTGCATTTGTATAACCAACGATAGCTACAGTCTGAACACCGTCTTTTTCACGGCGTTTACGCATCTGACTGCGACGCTTTTCAAGTGCTTTGAGTTCTTCCTGAAGCTTATCTATTCTTCTTCTGATATGTCTCTTGTCGCTTTCAAGCTTAGTTTCACCGGGGCCTCTTGTACCGATACCGCCACCAAGACGTGACATAGCTATACCCTGGCCTGCAAGTCTCGGAAGTGAATATTTAAGCTGTGCAAGCTCAACCTGCAGCTTACCCTCGCTTGTTCTTGCTCTTGCAGCAAAGATATCAAGAATAAGCATTGTTCTGTCTATAACACGCACTTTTGTAAGTCTTTCCAGATTTCTCTGCTGAGAGGGTGAAAGCTCACTGTCAAATATAAGCAGATCAACCGCCTGAGCTTCGCAGAATGCGATAATCTCGGCAAGCTTACCGACACCGACAAAGGTAGCCTTTTCCGGTGCTTCTTTTTTCTGTATAACCTTGCCGACTACTTCGGCACCTGCTGTATGTGCAAGCTCTTCAAGCTCATTGATTGATACCTCGGCATCAAACTCGCCTGTATCAACACTGACAAGAAGGGCGTATTCTTTTTTTATGTCATTCTCATACATAATTAATATTTCCTATTTCATATTTGTATCCGCTCGCCGCGGTGGCATTCTTTTTCCTGTCGCGGAAAAAGAATCAAAAACGCGATTTGTTATTATAATACTATAAGTTTCTTCTCGCAGACTGTCAGATTTTCGCAGCCATCCTTAGTTACAACAGCCATATCTTCAATTCTTACACCAAACTCACCGGGAAGATAAATACCCGGCTCCACAGTCACAACATGACCCTCTGCAAGAATAATTTCACCTGTAGGATTGAGTGACGGAAGCTCGTGAATTTCAACACCAACACCGTGACCGAGTCCGTGACCGAAATAGTCACCGTATCCCTTGTTCCTGATGATTTCTCTTGAAACTGCATCGACATCCTTACCCTTAATGCCTGCTTTTACAGTTTCAAGACCTTTAATCTGAGCTTCAAGAACAGTTTCGTAAACATCGATCTGCTTGCTTGATACCTCACCAACAGCAACTGTACGTGTCATATCACTGTGATAAAAGTCGGTTATTGCCCCGTAATCCATAGTCACAAAGTCGCCGCTTTCAATCTTCTTATCTGAGGGCACACCGTGAGGCAATGAGCTGTTTTTACCGCTGACAGCGATAGTCTCAAATGAGAGTCCGTCTGCACCGTTTTTAAGCATAAAATATTCAAGCTCAAGGGCAACCTCTTTTTCGGTTTTGCCAACAGTGATGAATCCTAAAATGTGCTGAAAAGCCTTTTCGGCTATACGCTGAGCAGTGATAATCTTATCGATTTCACTGTGATTTTTAACCATACGGATATCGCTGATAGTCTTATCAAGTCCGCCGTCGCAAACAACATCGATACCATCGAAGAGCGCACAGATTTCGTTATATCTTGAAACTGTGATTCTTTCGCTTTCAAGCATAAGAGTCTTTATACCGAGTGCTTTTATTGTAGGAACAAGACTCTTGCCCATACCTTTGGTTTCGAGGATTTCGTCGCAGGTCTTGATTTTATTACCTGCAGCCTCAATGTAACGTGAGTCAGTTAAAAATATTGCCTTATCCCCTGTTACAACAAGATAACCGTTAGAGGAATGAAAAGAAGTAAAGTAGCAGATATTCTCCTCACTCATAATAAGGGCGGCAGCATTTTTTTCTTTAAGATAAGCTTTTAGCTTGTTAATCATATATAATCAACCTTTCGGGAATAGTATAACCGATAAAAACGACAAAATCACCCAATGAAGCCTTGGCTCAAAGGGTGATTTTCGTTAATTACTTAAATTTGCGCTTACGAGCAGCCTCAGACTTCTTTTTTCTTGCAACTGAAGGCTTTTCGTAATGTTCTCTTTTACGAACCTCCTGGATGATGCCATCACGTGAAGTCTGTCTCTTAAAACGTCTGAGAGCGCTGTCGAGTGACTCGTTCTCTTTAACTTTTACCTGACTCATTTATATTTCC
>JAZQUF010000078.1:0-2607 GCA_045631165.1 Acutalibacteraceae bacterium | reverse complement strand
TCACAACATTCAGTATCAGGGAACCTACGGTATGGAGCTTGTGAACGATGTTATCGGTCTCAACCCCGCTGACACCGAAATCGTTGAATACGACGGTGACGTAAACTTTATGAAGGGTGCAATTGAGTGCGCAAATAAGGTTACCACCGTTTCTCCCTCTTATGCAAATGAAATTCTCGATCCCTGGTACAGCCACGGTCTTGACACAATACTTCGCGAACGTCAGTGGAAGCTTCAGGGTATTCTCAACGGTATAGACGTTGACAATTATAATCCTGAAACTGACAAGGCAATCCTTATGAATTACGGTGTCAAAGATGTTAAAGCAGGTAAGGCTGCAAACAAGAAAGACCTTCAGAAAGAAATGGGACTTCCCCAGAAGGCAGACACACCTATTATCGGTCTTGTAACAAGACTTGTTTCCCACAAGGGTCTCGACCTTATCAAGGGTATTCTCGATGAGCTTCTTTACACAACCGATGTTCAGATTGCAGTTCTCGGTTCAGGTGACTGGCAGTATGAGAACTTCTTCAGAGAAATGCAGGCTAAGTATCCTGATAAGCTTGCAGTAACAATCGGCTTTATTCCTGCTCTTGCAAGAAAGATATATGCAGGTGCCGACTTATTCCTTATGCCTTCAAAGAGTGAGCCCTGCGGTCTTTCACAGATGGTTGCTCTTCGTTACGGCACAGTGCCCATCGTAAGAGAAACAGGCGGTCTTCGTGATTCTATCACAGACAGCGGTGACGGCGAAGGTAACGGCTTCACCTTTAAGACATACAACGCTCACGATATGCTTGGTGCAATCAGAAGAGGTGTTGATGCTTATTGGAACAAGGAAGGCTGGGACATCTTAGTTGACAGAGCTATGAATTGTGACTTCAGCTGGGGCAAGAGCGCTAACGAGTATATCAAGATGTACAAGGAAGTGCTCAAAGGCTGATAAAATCAGCGCGTTTTGGTTACTTTTTGGCGCTGGCAAAAGTAACGCCTGGCCGGCGAGGGCAACATAATAAAAAAGACAAACCGAGTTGATATATGTCAGCTCGGTTTTTTTTGTACGCGGGTAAGTGTGCGGTGGCGGGAGGCGATAAGCCGCCGAGGTAGTAGAGAGAATAAGGAAAGTTTTGGTCAAGCTTTTACAAAAGCTTGTGGGCATCGTCATCGAAACGCCACCAGTGGTGGATGAAGCGAGATGAGGATGGCGTAGCGGTCAAAATTCATAGGCGTTCTAGCCGTAATGAATTTTGGGAACCGCAAGAGGGAGGGGCGGAGCCCTGCAACAGGAAAAAAGTATTGATTTTTATTTCAAAATGTGGTAAATTGTTCTTGCGACTCAATTTCATATTTTTCATTCAATTGTCAGAGAATACTTCGGTAGAAATGTATTCTCTTATTTAACTATATCTGATGATTGATGTTAAAGAAATTGTGTCGCAACAAACGAGATACATTTTTGCAGTGGGTCTCGTTTGAGACTCACTTTTTTATATTTTAAGGAGGCTTTTATATGAAAAAAATATTAGCTTTAATTATCTTTATGCTTATGTTTATATGTGGCTGTATCACAGCATCGGCAGTTGATACTCAGGCTTCGCTTTACAGTTACTATGGAAACAATATGCTGTTCAAACAGAATGATTATGCTGTTTTTGCAGGTAAAGCTACCGCTGGCTCTGAAATTGAGGTTAGGCTCTATAATTCACAGAATGAGGAAGTTGCCAGCTCAACTGCTTTTTCAGACGGAACTTTCAGCGTGTCCTTTACTGCACCTGAAGGTAGCTTTGAGGAGTATCGTGTAGTGCTTACTGCTGACGGAACTGTTTTCAAGGAGCTTACAGGCGTAGTTTTTGGTGAACTCTGGCTTGCAGGCGGACAGTCTAATATGGAGTTTCCTTTGTGGAAGACAGTTACAGGTAGTCAGATGGTGGCGGAAGGTAAGGTTGGTAGTGATGCACTTCGTTTCTTCTATGTTCCTTTTGCCGGTGGAGAATATAATGGCTCAATTTGGAATGTGCCTGCTGAACCACTTGTTGACTATCAGTGTACAACAGGTTGGTACAAGGGCAGTGATGCAGCCGTTTTTGAACTCAGTGCCATTGGTTATTATTTTGCTGAAAATCTTATTAAGGAATTGAATATGCCTGTTGGTATCATTCATGCAAACCTTAGTGGTACGCCAATTTTATCCTGGATTTCAAGACAGGAAATTGAAAACAATGCAGATCTGCTTGCCGAATGTAAGAGCGATGGCTTTTATGTTCCTCTTGAAAGCTGGAATGAATATACTAGTAATCCGTTTTCACGTATGAGCGGTAATTTCAATAAATTTATCGCTCCGCTTAAAAACTTCAGATTATCTGGTATGCTCTGGTATCAGGGGGAGGCTGATATTCAGACATATTGGAAGTACGGCAGATACACAAGAGCTTTTGACGCTTTGCAGGATTCATATACAGAATATTTCAGCTACAAAGACGGCAAGCTTCCAATTATATTTTCACAGCTTTCATGTTATATGTATGGAGAGCAGACATTGGTTCCCAAAGAAAACTATGAATTTGCAAACATTCAGCAATCAAGACCTGAAAGCCGTGCTATGGTAAG
>JAZQUF010000077.1:0-16799 GCA_045631165.1 Acutalibacteraceae bacterium | reverse complement strand
GGTATAGACGGCTTTTACGGAGTAGCTTATCTTTATGTGCCGTCACATTCTCTCACACCTTCTCAGGCAGGTCTCTGCGAAGGCAGAAATGCAAAATATAATATAAGTGCTGTGGCAGGAGTTATCGGCTCATATCAGGCGTCTTTGGGAATTCGGTATCTTACGACAAATGATAAGTCTGTTTGCGGCAGAATACTTGTATTTGATGAAAATAAAACAGATACTCTTAATCTTAATTTCAAGGAGTGTGCATATGACTAATTTAAAAGCTTATATGGGTAAGGTGCTCTTTGTCGATCTTACCAACAAAACCTACAAGGAATTTCCTTGGACTGATGAAGACAGACTCAGAACAATCGGCGGTAAAATTATGGCTGCTGATATTCTTCTTCAGCACATCAGACCCGGTATGAAAGCATTTGATGAGGATAACTGGCTTGTTGTAACAACAGGTCCACTCACAAGATGCAAATCTCCCTCATCAACAAGATTTAACATCTCAACAGTATCACCTCTTACAGGTATCCTTACTTCCTCAAACTGTGGTGGTCCCTTCGGCAGACGTCTCAAAAAAGCAGGCTGGGATGCTATGGTTATTACAGGCAGAGCTAAAGAGCTTACCTGGATTGAAATTGACGACGATAAGGTTATCTTCCACGATGTACCCGAAATGAAGGGTATGCTTACAGGTGAGGTGCAGAAGCAGTTCCCCTCAGGCACAAGCTGTATCGCTATCGGCCCTGCAGGTGAAAACAAGGTTCTTTATGCAGGTGTATTCAGCGGTGAAAGAACTGCAGGCCGCGGTGGTGTAGGCGCAGTTTTCGGTGATAAAAACCTTAAGCTTGTAACTGCAAGAGGTACTCATATTTATCCTGAAATTCACGATAAGGAAAAGCTTGATGCTCTTAATAAAGAGTGGGAAATGCAGCTCAAGCGTCATCCTATTACAGGTGCACAGCTTGCAAAATTAGGTACAGCAGGTCTTGTGGCACCTATGCAGGCTCACCGTATTCTTGCAACCAAAAACTTCAGCGACGGTCGTTTTGACAGCTTTGAAAAGGTATCAGGTGAAGAACTTGCCGAGAAGCACCTGATTAAAAACGGCAACTGCTACTCATGTCCTATGAGATGTGAGAGACGTGTAAGACATGACGGCAAAAACGTCAAAGGTCCCGAGCTTGAAACCTTAGGTCTTTTAGGTCCTAACATTATGAATGATGATATCGAAAAGATTATCAAGTGGAACTATGAGCTTGACGAACTCGGCATTGATACAATTTCAGCTGCAGGCTCTGTTGCTTTTGCGATGGAGCTCAACGAAAAAGGCTTATGGGATTGCGGTCTTGAATTCGGTAAGACTGATAATCTCAGTGATATTTTCCACGATATTGCATACAGAAGAGGTATCGGTGATATCCTTGCAGACGGTACAAGAAAAATGAGTGAGCGCTTCGGCGGTAAGGAATTTGCCATCCACGCCAAAGGTCTTGAGCTTGCCGCTTATGAGCCCAGAGGTGCTGTCGGTCAGGGAATCGGTTATGCTACTGCTAACAGAGGCGGATGTCACCTCAATGCAGGCTATATGGTTGTGCTTGAGGGTCTTGGTCTTAATATGAACTCTTATACAGCAAAAGGTAAGGCAGGTCTTGCTATTACCTTCCAGAACGTTATGGAGGTTGCTTCTGCTGCAGGCTTCTGTGTATTTACTTCATATGCAATTCTTCCTTGGTTTGTTGTTGCTAAGCCTGCAAGCCTTATGACAAGAGCAGTTCAGCAGGTACTTAAATTTGCTACTCCTGTTCTCTATGTTGCTTTGCAGTATCCTGAAATTCTTGCTGTAAATATGCCTCTTGTTCAGTATCCGAGAGTTTATAATGCAGCAACAGGCGCCAAGATGAATATTGGTAAGTTCCTCAAGTGCGGTGCTTACGGTTATAGTGTTGAGAGAGTTTGTAATGTTATTCTCGGTCTCCCTGTAGGTAAAGATGCAGATACACTTCCAAAGCGACTCACAGACGAAGAGCAGGTACCCGGCGACAAGAAGACAAAGGTGCCTCTTGAAAAAATGAAGAGAAGCTACTATATTTTACGCGGTTGGAAAGACGGTGCTCCGACAATGCGTACCATCAAGAGACTCGGCATAAAATTACCTGAATGTGCAAAGGAGGTTTATCCTTATGGTAAAGGTTAAAATTTTTGGCGTTATACGTTCAACAACCGGCTTCGGAAATCTTGAACTTGAAGCTAAATCTGTAAATGATATTTTTGTTGAGATTTCCAAAAAGATGGAGGTCGGCTATTACGATGAGCTCAAAAAGCTTGAAGAGTTGAAAGCAGACCCAAATGTTAAATATATCAAACCTAAAAATCCCGCCCTCGAGCCTCATAAGAGTCTTCAGTTTGGCGATGCGATTGTTTATGTCAACGGTGACAGATGCATGAGAAAAGGTAAAAAGCTCAATGACGGCGACGAAATATGGCTTCTTTCTCCCGCAGCAGGCGGATGATTTAATAGCTATAAAACTTAAACGGCAGAGAATAGTCTCTGCCGTTTTCACATATTTATAGAAAATATTCTTATATTTCAAGTGTAACTATTGCACCGTTATTATTTCGACAACTGATTTCTCCATCTAATTTTTTACATAAGGTTTTGCATATTGAAAGGCCTAAGCCATAGTGTTTGCCTTCATTTTTGTTTTCTTCGGTATAATACGGCTCAAATGCATATCTCAACGCTTCTGCTGAAAAGCCGTTGCCATCGTCGTAAACTGTTATTGTAAACTTATTGTTGCTGTAATTGCATTCGATTCCCACGGTGCTTTTGGCGTATCGTTCAGCATTGGAAATAAGGTTAGTTATTATCTGTTCTATTATTGAGCTGTCTGTATATGCCCTTTCGCAATCGGATGAGCTATTGAATATCAGCTCTTTATCTTTGCAGATAATCTGTGCATTTTCTTTCAGAGTTTCAAAAAAACAGCTGACAGAAATATTATTTTTATTTATTTTGAGTTGATCAAGCTTTTGCATATCGCTCATAAGATTAACAAAGTTTTCAAGTTTTACAATATTTCTGTTTATGCACTCAATGGTTACCAGGATTTTTTCTTCGCTCAGCTTTCCTTTGGGTACATAGTCAAGGAGAATATCCGTATAACCCTTCGTGACAGTCAAAGGTGTTCTGATGTCGTGGGCGAGTACATGCTGAACTCGCTTTTGCTCGTTTATCATATTCCACATTTCGATGTTATTATGAACGAGCTGTCGGCGCATAATCTCAAATGAGGAGCAAAGTTTTCCCATTTCATCGTTACCCAAGTATTCGATTTCAAAATCCAGATCTTTCTCTGAAATCTTCTGTGCTGCCTGCTCAAGTTGTCTTAGTGGTACATCAAGCTTTCGCTTGAAAAATATCTGCGAAGCAAAAAATACAGCAAAAATAAAATAAAGAATTAGTAAGGCTATAACTATCCAGTTTCGACTGTAAAAAAGAATAGCATCTGAGTTATCTTCATTGAAATCTTCGTCAATCATTTCAACGGCGATATAAATATCTTCATCGCGGTCTTCATTTATTCTGTCTATATCTTCGTTTCCGTCAATGTAAAAAACTGACACTGTTGATACAAACTTATCAACTATATGAACAGTTACAACTGAAAGCGCAAGAGCAACCAAAAGGCATAATACAACATAAAAGAAAAACGAAGGCTTCATTTTAATATTTCTTTTTAACTTGCCTTTTTTTATTTTATCCATCGGTATCCGACTCCCCATACAGTTTCTATATAAGATTTGCAACCTGCATTTGAAAATTTATTTCTGATTTTTCGAATATGTTCGGTTATAACGGTATAATCACCATCTGAGTTGAAACCTATAACATTTTCATATATTTTTTCTCTGTGGAAAACCTGGCCCGGATTCATAGAAAGAAATTCAATAATTTCAAATTCAGTTTTTGTAAAAGATATTTTTTTATTATCAAATATAACATTCATAGCCAAATAGTCAATTTTAAGACCGTTATTTTTCTCTTTACCGATGTTCTGGTTTCTTTTTTCACGGCGTAAATGAGCCTGTACCCGACCGAGAAGTTCTTTGATGTGGAATGGCTTTGTTATATAATCGTCACCGCCTAAATTCAAACCGGCAAGAATATCATCTTCATGAGTTCTTGCTGAAAGAAAAATTATAGGGCATTGTATAATAGAGCGGATCTGCTTACATAATTCCAATCCGTTTCTTCCGGGCATATTGATATCCAGTAAAATAAGATCAGGATTTTGTTTAATCTTTTTTAATGCTTCTTCTGCGTTGCTTGCAGTTATAACATCATAATCGTTAAGAGAAAAAAAATCCCGAAGCAAAAATATAATATCAGGTTCATCATCTATAATCATTATTTTTTCAGGCATAGTAAAAACTCCTTTACGTAACTGATATAATTATATCACAAACATATTTCTTTTTTCAACTTAACCTAAAAAGACAACGATTTATCGTTGCCTTTTTAGGTTTTATTTGTATGGAGAGTGGTGGAGAAAGCTATATGAAAACTCCTTATCTTACACAACTGATTTTAAATTGTAAATGACTAAATTAACTCAATTGATTGTAAATATTTTATTAATTAGATTAAAGATGAAGAAAATGGAAACTACAGTGCTTCATTTATAAATTTACAATTATTTTACAAGTTGTTGTTTTGATATGGGTTTATGAATGTTATGATATAATAAACAATTTGATTAAATATGAAAGGATATATACAAATGAAACAAGAAACAAAAAAAGTCGGTATTCCACTCAGTGAAAAATTAGGCTATGGCGTTGGTGCCATAGGTCTTGATATGAGCTACGGCTTGTGCTTTTCTTTTTTTATCAAATACTCAACCGATGTTTTAGGTGTTGCCGCAGGCTTTATCGGTATCGTCACAGCTTTGGCGAGAATATGGGACGGCATTAATGACCCGATGATGGGTATGATTGTAAGCAATACAAAAACAAAATTCGGCAGATTCAGACCTTGGATTTTAATCGGTGCAGTGCTTAATGCAGTTGTACTGTTTCTGATGTTTACTAAGCCCTTGTATTCTTTTTATGTGGGCGGTGTAGATATAGCTCTTTATATTCATGTTGCGATAATGTATGTGCTGTGGGGTATGTCATATACTGTAATTGATATACCTTATTGGTCTTTTGTACCCGCACTTACTACCGACCCGAAAGAGAGAAATATCATTGCATCTTTTCCGAGATTTTTCTCAGGTGTAGGTCAGCTCACTGTAATGGGGGCAACCTCGCTTATACTTGCAGCTTTCCCTGCTGATAAGCAGGATACCGCGTACTCAACAATTGCAGGCGGTATCGGAGTAATGTTTATAATTTTTGCAATGATTACATTCCTCAAGACCCGTGAAAGGATTATTCCCGAACATAAGACAGCCTATAAATTCAGAGATATAATCAAGACTATCAAGACTAACGATCAAGCACTTGTATTTATTGCTGTTGCAGTGACTTTCAATCTTAGCTGGTATCTTATGAATGGCCTTGCAGCGTACTATTTTGACTATATTGCCGAAAACGGCAAACTTCTGACAATTTTTGCAGCTGTAACAGGTGCCGGTCAGGCTATCGGTCTTTTTGGCGTATCAGCTTTTTCAGGCAAGATAGGCAAACATAATGTAATCAAAATCGGTATGTCTGTTTCAATAGTTGCATATCTTCTGTTATTTATTATTAATATTGCATTCGGTTTCTCGGCAATTATTTTCTTTATACTCGCTTTTATTGCAGGTCTTGGTATCGGTAACGTTTTTACAGCCGAAGCCTCAATGCTTGCAGATATTGTTGACTATGGTGAATACAAAACAGGTGAGCGTGCAGATGCGATTATTTTCTCAATGAAGAGTTTTCAGATGAAATTTGCTCAGACAATTCAGGCTCTCATTATTGGTTTCGGTCTTGAACTTTGCAAGTATCAGGAAAATGTTGTACCTCAGCCTCAGGGCGCAAAGAACGGTATTATGGTAATGATGTTCGCTATACCCTTTGTAACAGCGGTAGTTTCGCTCATAATATTCAGCAAGAAATATATAATTCACACCGAGCTGCTTGAAAAGATTACTGCAAAAATGCAGGAAAAGTGATATTATGAATATTGATATTTACCGAGACTTTTTATAGGTCTCGGTTTTGCTGTGTTGCACATGAGCATATAAAAAAGCAACCACCATAACAGTATGGTGGTTGCTTATGATTAGCAATATTTAAACAGTGATTGCTCTGCCGCTTGTCTTTATAGCCTCTTCGTCAAGAACTTTTCCGTTAAGTACAGGTATACCATTAATCCATACTTTTTTGATGCCGAAAGATTTTGTCTGGTCGGGTACAGCTTTCTTCAGTTCATCTTCACAGAAAACTGTAAGGTCTGCATAATAACCGGGACGAATATATCCTCTTTCACGAAGGTTGAAACGCTCAGCAGTAGCACCGGTCATGCGGTTGATGGTGTTTTCCATATTGTCGCCTTTTCCCAAAAGGGAATCTCTGAGAAATTTTGGGAAGCAATCATATATAGCGGGATTCTGAATGCCGTAATCTTCAACCCAGGCATCGGTCATATAAAGGCAAAGCGGGTTCTTTTCGAAGTCGCTTATGATTTCGGGTGTTGTATAAGGTCCCATATTTACTCGGCCTTTAAAGTCGCTTTTTTCGCAAAGCATAAGGTAAGCATCGAGGTTACTCATACCTTCTTCCTTTGCAATCTGATGTACTGTTTTGCCTTCGTACTTTTCGTAGCCCTCACCGATATATGCAATCTCAATATCCTTAAAACCAAAACCTAGAAGCAGACTTGATGCATATACGAGAATGCTGAGCTTTGCACGAACTGAAGGTTTCTTTCTTTCCTCAAGTGTCATAGCCTGATACCAAGCGGGGAGTATTACTGTAATAACGGATACGCCAAGAGTTTCGTTGTAAATATCAAACATCATATCGATGCCTTTTGAGCGTAAGTCTGCAACTATTTTAAGAAACTCGTCCTTATCCTTAAATGAGCGTCTTCCTACGAAGATAGCGTGAGAATAGTGAAGCTTTGTTTTTGTACCGCTTACAACCTCTGCTAATTCATCAACAGCTCTAAGGAGATGAGAGCGACCAAGAAGCTCGGGGTAAGACATAGATACAGCTGAGTTTGCTCTGGGATGAACTGTCAGTGGACGATCGTATTTTTCACAGAGCTTAGCAACCTTTTTTAGTTCTTCAGTGTCAGCGTACAAGCCAGGGTCATACATAAGACCGAGAGAAATACCTGCCGCACCTTGCTTAAGAGCCAGCTCAAGAGTGTCAAGCATTTCTTTTTCTTCAGTAGCTGTGAGTTTGTTGCTTGTGCTACCTGAGGCACTCGCTCTGGCTGTACAGTGGCCTGCTAGTACTGCAAGATTGCAAGGCATGTTTTTATCAGCGGACTCAAGATAATTCTTTACCTGCCCTTTAGGTGCACCGTCTTTGAAAAAAAACAGTCCACCACCGATTATATCTTTATGTGGTGTGCTGTCGGCAAAGCCTGTTGCGGAAAGACCGCAGTTACCTGATACAAAGGTAGTGATACCTTGCTTGATGAACGGAGCAAAATATTTACCTGAATCCTTTCTAAGCGCAAACCAATCGTTATGCGAGTGTGCATCAATAAAACCCGGAGCAAGAGAAAGTCCCTGAAGGTCGATCACCTCATAGTCACTGTCTTCAGTAATTGAAGGTGCAACCTCAACGATTCGCTCACCTTCAATAAGTACGTCGCCTATAAAGGCGTTATCAGTGCTGCCGTTGTAAATTTTTGCATTTTTAAGTAATGTTTTCATATTTACTCCTCCTTTGCTTCAGTTTATCACAACAAATCATTAAATGTAAATAGAAAATGGCTTAATATTCTACATATCTGTATCAAAATTAGGTGAAAATATAAGATTACAATAGTTTGTAAGAGCTTTGTAAGATGTTTTGTGGTAATATAATCTCATACGAGACACATCGCCTGGTTTTGTAAGATGCGGAATGTTTGCTTGTAAGTGTTTTATGTGGTACAATAAAAGCACAGATGTCAAAGGAGATACTATATGCCTAAAGAAATGAAGATAATTAACCATAAACAAAATTTTATATTTGCATCAGTGATACTTTTTGTTGTGCTTTCATGTACACTCGTTATCAATGCAGTTTTGCACAATTCTCAGGCAGAATGGGCAATTATACCGGATATCAAGTTTGTTGGTGAATATAAAATCGGAGACGGTGAGTGGCGCCCTGTAGTTGTGGGTGAGCATATCCCTGCAACAAAAGGTGATGTAAAATTAAAGGGTGTGCTTAAAATTGTAGATCCTGAAACAAAAGATACTTGGGGAACGGTTGAAAAAGGCTCTCTGATGTTGTTTACCTTTAATCATATAAATCTTGCTGTTACCGAAAACAATAAGATGGTTTATGTTTGTGACACAGAAAATCCTGTTGCAGGTGAGGATATGTGTGGTTGCATGAGTATGGTAGTTGAATACACGGGTGATGATGGTTGTTTTGAAGCTACACTGCATAACTATCATCGTTTCGGAAATGAAACTGCTATAGATGAGTTGCTTTCTTCAATGAAACTTTATGCGAGTGATTATTCTGAAAAATTAGCTCTGCGTTCAGGTCAGAACGAAAGACTTATTGCAATTATGATTATTCTTGCCGCTTTCATTGTTCTCGGTATTGCATTTTTTTCAGCTCAGCTTTATTCTGGTATGTTTAGTACAATGCTGTTTGGTGGTTTGCTTATTCTTTCAGCGGGTATCTACTTTCTGGTTACGTCAAAAGCATTTTACTTTTGGTACGATACAGTTATAGTTAACACGATGGCTACGGGACTTTCTGCAATGGCGTACATTTTGTTTGCTCTAATACTTATGAAGAAACTGTTTTCAGAAAAAATGAAAAATGTAGCTTTTGTAATTACTATAGCATATGGTGTGTTCGTAAGTGTAATAATCACTGTTGCTATTTTTAGTAAGATTTACTTTTATGATTTGATAGGCGTTTGGGCTGTTGGTGCTGCAGTTGTGGCGATAATCTATATTATTATAGCTCTTCTTTCAGTAAACAAAGCAACATCTAAAGTTAAGCTTATATTGCTTTTCGCGACCTTAGGTCTGATAATGTTTTTAGCTGATATTGTGGCAACATATTTCGCTTTATGGCAGACAGCACTTACGTCAAAAATCATATTCCTCATTGGTTTTGTAATTGCGGCAGTTGTTTTCTTATTCGTTGTACCCAAAAATCTGAAGGTTGCCGAGATGGCAAAAAAACTTGAAAAAGAAAAAATCAAACTTGACGCTGAGCTTGCTCAAACACGTATCTCCACTCTGATGAGCCAGATCCATCCTCATTTTATTTATAATACCCTCGGAAGTATAGAGCAACTTTGTGAGCTTGACCCACCTAAAGCCGCTAAACTCGTTAATGATTTTTCAAAATATCTCAGGAGCAACTTCAGTGAGTTGGATAATCCTAAGCTTATCCGTGTTTCAAAAGAGCTTAAACATACCGAATACTATGCCAGCATAGAAAAGGTTCGTTTCCCTGATGTTGAGTTTGTTGCAGAAATGAACTGCAGTGATTTCAGCATACCTGCACTGACTATTCAGCCTATAGTCGAGAATGCTATTAAGCATGGCATTCTTAAGAGGGAAGAGGGCGGCAAAGTTAAGGTCAGTATCTATGAAACAGACAGTAGTTATTGTGTAAGTGTAAAGGATAATGGTGTAGGTTTTGATATTGTTGAACTTGAACAGTCAAATCACATTGGTTTAAGAAATATTAAGAGCAGACTTGAAGCAATGTGTGGTGGTACTCTTTACATCGAAAGTATAATCGGTGTGGGTACCAAGATTACAGTTGAAATTCCTAAGGAGGCAGACAGATGATTGCGATAGCAGTAGATGATGAACAGCTTATGCTCTATGCTCTTTTAAAAGCCGTAAAGGCATCTGATGATATAAAAGAAGTAGCAGGATTTACAAACTGTGATGAGGCTTTAGATTGGATTGAAATTAATACCCCTGATATTGCTTTTCTTGATATTAATCTGCGTGGTATAAACGGTATCGGAATGGCGGAAAAAATCACAGCTCTACATCCTGACTGCAAGATAGTATTTTGTACGGGTTACGAGGAGTACGCTGTTTCAGCTTTTAAAATTCACGCTTCAGGATATTTGCTCAAGCCTATTTCAGCCGAGGATGTACAAAAGGAAATTGATGTCATCAAGGGCAGAAAAATTGAAAAAGGTATACTCAAGGCAAAGTGCTTCTGGCACTTCGATGTTTCTTGTAATGGTGAGAAGCTTACTTTCAAAAGAACTAAAAGTAAGGAAATGCTCGCTTATCTCATTGACCGTAACGGTGCAGATGTTTCTTCTAAAGAGATTGCTGCTGTAATCTGGGAAGAGAGTACAATGGAAAACAACAGAAACTATTTTCATCAGCTTTTATTCGATGTGCGTCAGAGCCTTGAAAAGGTTGGTGCGGATGATGTGCTGAAAAAGAATGGATACCTTTATTCTGTGGATACCAGCAAGATTTCCTGTGACTATTATTCTTACCTTAAAACCGGTCAGCCTGAATTTCAGGGCGAGTATATGACACAGTATAGTTGGGCCGATGAGACCTGCGGATTGCTTTGGAGTAAAAGTAATAAGTAACAAGTTAAAAAGATCGGATTTTTCCGGTCTTTTTTTATTTTAACACTAAAATTTGTAAGAACTTTGTAAGAGGTATTGTGTTAAAATTACATATTAAATAGTGATACTATAATTTAATTTTTATATAGAAAGAAGCACAGATAATGAGTAAGAAAAACAAGTTTTTTGCCGATGACGGATGGGCAATGTGGGTTGACGGTGATGATGTCAGTACGATCTATCTCAACAACTGGCTTAGTCCCAAAGGTAAAAGCTATATGGATGTGGCGGTACATATCAGAGGCATAAAAGAAACTACAGCTCTTAATATGTATTCCCCATTTGCTGTGGATAAAAATGAAATCGAAGATATCTCGCTTAAATTTGAAGATGAGAATATTTCACGAGCTATTTTCAGCAGTATGTGTGTAATTGATTATAAGAAAAATAAATGCACATCAGAAATTGCATATAACGGCAAGACTGTGGATATAGTTCATATATCGGCTCTTGATTATACTGTAGAATCTGTATCGAAAGGTGCACTGTTAAAGGTGCCTTTTGCAGAGCTTTTCCAATATCTCGACAATGATGAAGTTTATTTTATGTTCCGTGTACCTCATAAATCTATCACTGAGGTTTTTAGACAGCGTACAAGAGTCGGCAGCTTTATGACTAAAACCCGTGATCTTATTATGTCACCAATTGTTTCAGAAAGCTACGGATACTCTGTAAGAATCAATGAGGCAAGATTGCTTCCTAAAGAAATTAATTGCATCGGTGCTTTTCATAGACAAAAGCTCAAAAAAGCGGTTGTTACGATATCGATTGCCGATGATTACGAAATAAATGATATTTCCTGCTACAGAATCAGAAGGCTTGAAGAAGAGCTGTATGAAAATTTTCTTCCTAAGGGATTCGATGGCGAAGACATAGTTACATACCAGTGGCAGCAAAACCGTGAAACCAATCTAAAGGGATACTTTAATTTCTATCTCAACATATCCCGCAACGCAATCAGTATGGGAAGTGTTTCTTTATACATAGTTATACTTGTTCTTCTTAATGTAGTCAGCGATATGACATGGGATGTCATAAAAGAGCTTTTTGACTTTTTATTTTAATAAAGGAGAAAATTGATGAAACTTTTAGTTCCGATTTTTTTGAACTGTGTTTTTGTTACAGTTTTTTACCTGCTTGACAAAAAATCAAGTTTTAAAAACTTAAGTTATTCTTCAAAGCAAATATTGATAGGTCTCGTTTTTGGCGGATTATCTGCCTTTGCATCGGGCTACGGTGTGGAAATTATCGGTACTGTTGCCAATGTCCGTGATGCCGCGCCACTTTGTGCCGGCCTTATTTTCGGAGGTCCTGCAGGTATCATCTCCGGTGTTATTGGCGGTCTGTACCGATTCTTTTCTGTTTACTGGGGAGGAGGAATGTACACGAGAATCGCCTGCACTCTTTCAACAATGCTTGTCGGTTTTGTTGCGGCGGTGTTACGGCGCTTTATGTTTGATAACAAAAAGCCTACCTGGAGTTATGGTGTATTTATCACAGTTGTATGTGAAGTTCTTCATATGCTGATGATTTTCTTTACAAATATGAGTGATTCATCCTATGCCTTTGAATTTGTAAAGGGTGCCACGATTCCTATGATTATAGGCAACTCAGCAGCTGTAGGAATTTCAATTGTAGTTGTTTCTTTGCTGAATCATGAGGAAAGAAAGTTTGATAAAACAAACGAACGTATATCTCAGACTTTCCAGCGAAAATTACTCGTTCTTATTGTTGTAGCTTGTGTAGCGACAAGCACCTTTACATATTTTCTCCAGAGCGGTATGGCCGAATTGGAAATTAAAGATGTTTTCACGTCCGCAATGAATGATGTTATTACTGACGTAAGAGGTAAATCCAATGAAAACCTTTTGAATTTAACAGAAAATGTTCGTGTAGAATACCAGAAAAATAAAGCTGTATCCCTTGACGAACTTGCAGAAAAATACAATGTTATCGAAATCAACATAGTTGCTCACGATGGTACAATTATTGCCTCAACCGATGAAACACTTGTGGGCAAATTCAATATGAACAGCACCGAACAGTCGAAGGAATTTATGGTGCTTACAAATGAAAAAACAGAGTTTGTACAGATGTATGGTCCACAGGGATATGACGGTGTAACAATGAGAAAGTATGCAGGCGTCAGCCTTCCTGAAGGTGGATTTATTCAGGTCGGATACGATGCGCAGCGTTTTCACGATATGCTCAACGATTTTGTAGTTGATGTTACACAGAATCGACACGTAGGAAGCACAGGTTTTGTTGCTGTCTGCGATGAAAATTTCAGACTTGTGACCCATACATCCAGAAACGGAAAGCATATTTCAACTATAGGCATAGTTCCTGATGAAGTAATGCTTGAGGGTAAAGCAGCAAGTCAGCTTTACAGAACAAATATCGTTAATGATGAAACAGATTTCAGTGAAGAATATATTTATGTTTTTACTTTTGTAGAGGGATACTGCATAATCGCTGCAATGCCTGTTGCAGAGGCTATGTTGATGCGAGATGCTTCACTTTATACAAGTATCTTTATGCTGATACTGATTTTTGCAGGTTTGTTTATCTTTATTTATTTTCTTATCAAAAAGGTCATCATCAACAATCTGCAGAAAATCAACAACACTCTTTCGGAAATTACCGGTGGTAATCTCAATGTAAAGGTAGATGTCCGTTCGAATGCTGAGTTTGCGTCTCTTTCTGATGATATAAATTCGACTGTTTCGACTTTGAAAAGATATATCGGTGAGGCTGCTGCAAGAATTGACAAGGAGCTTGAATATGCAAAGCAGATTCAACTTTCGGCTCTGCCTTCAAATTTCCCCGATACAGAAAATTATTCCATTTATGCACAGATGATAGCGGCTAAAGAGGTTGGCGGAGATTTCTACGATTTCTATTCTCTTGATGAGAACACGGTGCTTTTCCTTGCCGCTGACGTATCGGGTAAGGGAATACCTGCCGCAATGTTTATGATGACAGCCAAAACCATTATCAAGGACCTTGCAGAAAGAGGTCTTTCGGTTGATGAAATCTTCACTCTTGCCAATGAAAAGCTATGTGAAAATAACGAATCAGGAATGTTTGTTACAGCCTGGATGGGAAAGCTTGACCTTTCAACAGGTAAGCTCAGCTTTGCGAATGCGGGACATAATCCTCCGCTTATTGTTCACGAAAACGGGGAGTGTGAATATCTCAAGAGCCGTACAGGTTTTGTACTTGCAGGTATGGAGGGTATGATGTACCGAGCTAATGAAATGACACTGGGTAGGGGTGACAGAATTTTCCTTTATACCGACGGTGTAACCGAAGCCACGGATAAAAATGAGGCTCTTTACGGTGAAGACAGACTGCTGTCTTATATCGATGAAAATAAAAATTTGAAAGCCGAAGCGTTGCTTTCGGGACTCAAGGAGGATATTGACCTTTTTGCAGGTGATGCTCCCCAGTTTGATGATATTACAATGCTTGTTTTTGATTATAAAAAGAAAGAAGGTGCTGCTATGAAAGAAAAAGTCTTTACTGCAAGTAAAGATGCTATCGGTGATGTTATGGCGTTCACAGAAGAGTGTCTCGAAAGCTTTGAATGCCCGATGAAAAGCTCTATGGCAATCTGCGTTGCGGTGGAAGAGATATTCGTTAATATCGCAAGCTATGCATACGGTGAGGAAACAGGCCAAGCTTCTCTATGCTTTGATTTTGACGAAAACGAAAGACTTATGACGCTTGTCATAACCGATGCGGGCATTCCTTTTAATCCTCTCGAAAGAGACGAGCCTGATATCACTCTTTCGGCAGCTGACAGAGACATAGGCGGTCTTGGTATTTTCATCACAAAGAAAACCATGGACACAGTTTCTTACACAAACGAAAACGGCAGAAACATTCTGACTATGACTAAAAAAATATAAAGGAGACTTACTTATGAATATCAATATCGAAAACACAAACGGTTCAACTGTTATGACACTTTCAGGCAGACTTGACACAACAACTGCACCTGAGCTTGAAAAAGCTATCAATAACGAGGGTGAAGAGCTTAAAAACTTAGAACTTGATTTTAAAGGTGTTGACTACATTTCCAGCGCAGGGCTTCGTGTTCTTCTCACTGCACAGAAAAAGATGAATGTACAGGGCAGTATGGAACTTACAAACGTAAGTGAAGCAGTTATGGACATTTTCGAAATGACAGGTTTTGCAGACATTCTGGTGATCAAATGATGGATAAGGTAACAATTGCAATTGATTTTGCCGCAAAAGCCCACGACGGAATGATAAGAAAAAAGGATAAAACACCCTACATTCTCCATCCTCTTGAAGCGGCAGTTATTGTCGGCTCTATGACTGATGATAGGGATGTCATTTGTGCTGCGGTACTTCACGATGTGGTGGAGGATACCTCCATCACCATCGAAGAAATAGAAGAGATTTTCGGTCCTCGAGTAAGAAAGCTTGTGGATTCGGAAACTGAGGATAAGCGTGCAGACTTACCTCCCGAGGATACCTGGAGAATAAGAAAAGAGGAATCTCTTGAGGAACTGAAAAACTTTGGTGATACCGATGTGCTCAAGCTCTGGATCGGTGACAAGCTGTCCAATATGAGGTCCTTTTACAGAATATGGAAGACCGAGGGAGACAGTATGTGGCAGTCCTTCAATCAAAAGGATCCCGCACAGCAGAAGTGGTATTACACCACAATAGCCGAGCTGACAAGTGAGCTTAAGGTTTTTTCTGCATGGCAGGAATATAACGAGCTTGTAAAAATTGTGTTTGGAAAGGATAACTGAAATGAAGAAAACAGAATACAGAACAGATAAAGATATTTTATATATAAGCCTTGAAGGCAGAATCGATGCTTCCAATGCGGCTGATGTTGAAAAGGAAATAAATGAAATAAGAAAAGCTAATGAGCGAATGCATACTGTACTTGATGCTGACAAGCTCGAATATATTTCAAGTGCAGGACTTCGTATTATGCTTCGTTTGAGAAAAGAAGAGCCTAAACTTGCAATTATCAATGTGTCACCTGATGTTTATGGTGTGTTTGAAATGACAGGTTTTACTGAAATGATCACCATAGAAAAGACCTATCGCAGAATCGATATCGATAACTGTGAATTTATTGCAAAGGGTGCTAATGGTGCTGTATATCGCTATGATAATGAAACAATTGTAAAGCAGTACTTTAACAGAGATGCGCTTCCTGAAATTATGCAGGAGCGTGAAAACTCAAGAAGAGCTTTTGTACTCGGTGTTAATACAGCTATCCCTTATGGGATAGTACGTATCGGTGACGGTTATGGCAGTTTAACAGAGCTTCTTAATGCTACATCGGTAACAAAGCTTATCAGAGCAAATACTGAGGATTTATCACAGAGCGTAGCTTATTACATCGATGCAATAAAAGAGGTACACGCAATAGAGACTCAGCCCGGTGATTTGCCTGATTTCAAAAAATGGGTGCTTGAATGGGTAGATTTTCTTGAAGGCTATCTTGATGATGCACGTGCTAAGAAAATGCGTAGTCTTATTGAGGGTATCCCCGACAGTAATTACATTATCCACGGCGACTACCACACAAATAATGTTATGGTACAGAATGGTGAGCCCATTCTTATTGATATGGATACACTTGCAGTTGGTCATCCTGTACTTGAGCTTGGCTCAATGTTCAATGCTTTTGTAGGTTTTGGTGAGCTTGATAAGGCGAGTATCGAAAACTTCTTTGGCTTTGACACTGAAACTGCTCACCGTTTCTGGCATCTTTCTCTTGCAAGATATCTCGGCACAGATGATGAAAATGCTATTAGTGACACTGAAAATAAGGCAAAGGTTATCGGATATATGCGACTTCTTCGTCGTTGTCTTCGCAGAGATGCAGACGAAATAACAGTAAATCATTATAAGAAAAATCTTACAGAAGCTCTTGACAAGGTGGAAACATTGGTATTCTGATAAATGAGTACTTGAACAAAAAGGCATCCTTTCTTTCGGATGCCTTTAAAAA
>JAZQUF010000076.1:0-11152 GCA_045631165.1 Acutalibacteraceae bacterium | reverse complement strand
TATACTGCCGAAGAGGTAAAGAGTAACACTGAGCTTCAGTGGATCGACGGTATTTATTCAGAAAGTCTTCTTATCGAGCAGTTCAACTACTACGGTCAGTATCAGAACGGCTTTATCAACTCACTTATCGTTCAGGACGGCGTTAAGCTTGCAACAGAGGGCTCAAACTTCCTTGCACAGAATGACGACGTTTACCTTTATACAGGTGTTACATCAGCAAGTAACGACCAGGCTATTATCGGCTTTGTGCTTGTTAATATGAGAACTAAGGATGCAAGTTTCTATGCTGTTTCAGGTGCTAAGGAGCGTTCAGCTCAGTCATCTGCTATGGGTGAGGTTCAGGACTATGCATACAATGCTGCCTTCCCCATTCTTCTTAACATCAGCGGTGAGCCCACATACTTTATGTCTCTTAAGGATAAAGACAACCTTGTTAAGCGTTATGCAATGGTTAACGTTGAAAACTATCAGGTTGTTGTAACAGGTACGACTATTGCTGAATGTACAGATGCTTATGTAAAGAAGCTCAAGCAGAATAACATCACAATCAATGTTGATATCGACAAGATTGAAGATGCAACAAACACACCTGAAGTTGATACACCCGAAACCGAGACAAAGAAAGTCAAGGGTGCAATCACAGATATCCGCACAGCTGTTATGGGCGGTGAGAGTGTATACTTCATCGAGATTGATGACAAGGGTGTATACTACAGTGTCAAGGCAAGTGACAATGCTATGGTTGTAATTCTCAACAAGGGTGAAACAATCACAGTTACAATTAATGCTGATGCAAAAGGCGACATCATCGAAGCTATCAGCGTGAAATAAAATAATAATGTAACGCGGGGAAGAGAGCGCAAGAACACGGCTCCTTTCCCGCCGTGTTTAGTCTGAATAAATCGGAGGTGACTCAAATGACAGACATAAACTTATGGACAGATAATTTTCTGCAGGCTTTAACCGAAGCTTTTGCAGACCGCGTATGGTTTGTAGGACTTCAAGGCAGTTATAGCAGAGGCGAAGCAACAGATGAAAGCGACATTGATATGGTTGTAATCCTCGATGAATTATCTGCTGAGGACATCGCAATTTATAATAAAATGCTCAATACACTCCCACACCGAGAGCTTATCTGCGGTTTTCTTTCGGGAAAAGATGAGCTTCTTAATTGGGAAGCATCAGACCTTTTTCAGTTTTATTATGACACTACACCTATAAGAGGTAACCTTGATGAACTTCTCGCACTTCTTGATGAAAATGCAATTAACAGAGCTATAAAGACAGGCGTATGTAATATCTATCACGGCTGTGTCCATAATATGCTTTATGAAAAGAGTGAGGATATCCTCCGAGGGTTATATAAGGGTGCATCCTTTGTATTGCAGGCTGTTGCTTTCAGAGATACAGGCAAGTATATCCGTTATCAGACAGATTTATTATCGGTGCTTTCGGATGAAAACAGGGTTATATGTGAAAGTTTTCTTAAACTTAAAAACGGTGGCAAGGCAGAGTTTGATGTTATGTCAGAGGCTTTATTTAATTGGGCGAAGATGCATATTAAATAAAAAATATCAGGACAGTCTACGTGCGAAAAATCGAGGCTGTCTTTTTTGTTATGAGTATAAGTGGCGGGTGGTAGGCGGCACCATAGACGAAGCCTTAAGGGCTTCGCCTCAGCGACTGCGTCGCTGTAAATCGCCAAGGGCGATTTAATGGAGCCGCCCGAGCTTCAGCTGAAACTCACAGCAACAGACAGTTGCTTGTACTATATCCTTTTTAGTGCTACAATAATATTGAGGTGATATTAATGCAAACTAAAGATATAATACTTGAACTTCGAACTAAAAAAGGTCTGTCACAAGATGAACTTGCTGAAAAAGTATTCGTAACCCGTCAGGCTGTATCACGTTGGGAAAACGGAGAAACCATACCTAATACCGAAACATTGAAATTGCTGTCTGAACTTTTTGATGTTTCCATAAATACACTTCTCGGCTCTCCGAGAACATTGGTGTGTCAGTGCTGCGGTATGCCCATTGAGGAAAATAATGTCAGCAAAGAAGTTGACGGAATGCTCAATGAAGAATATTGCAAATGGTGCTATTCCGACGGTGATTTTACAATGGATTTCTGGAAACAGTATATCAGAATCGGTGGCAGGGAAATGTTTGAAGAGTTTAAGAAAAAATTAGTTGACGAAATAAATACTCTGATTAATGTTGAGGGTTTACCAAAGGTTGAAAACCTGAATGTGTTACCGGGCAGTTTTGTCAATTTAGAATACAGACTTCCTAACGGACAGCTGGTTAAATTCCTTAATGACAAAGCGACCTATCTCGGCAGTCAGCTTGAGTGTGAATTCGGCGGCGACAGATGCTTTGGCATAGTTGCCAATATGGATTTTATACTCGTATGCACATATGAAGAAAACGGAGAAAATCCTGAGCTCGTGATTTATAAAAAGAGATAATAAACAAAAAAGTAGCAGACCGAAATCTGCTACTTTAATTTTATTATAAGTGATAGAGATTATCATTCTCATACTCGGGCTCGCTTGTAAGGTGAATGCCGTGCTTTCTGAAAACTGCTCTGTCAACACTTGAGGGGATTACTGAAATATGAGCTTCGCAATCCTTAAGTAAGGGCAGACAGGAAAGCACCTTTGCGGCATTTTCATCTGTTGCGGCACTTACTGAAAGTGCAACGAGTACCTCGTCAATGTGAAGTCTCGGATTTTTGGAGCCGAGATAGTTTACCTTGAGATTCTGTACCGGCTCAATAAGGGTTGAGGGCAGGAGCAGAAGCTTATCGTCAAGGCCTGCAAGAGCCTTGAGAGCATTGAGGACACAGGCTGAAGCACAGCCCAAAAGCTCTTTAGTCTTACCCACAACTATTCTGCCGTCGTGAAGCTCGATAGCTGCAGCAGGAGCACCGGTTTCTTTTTCAACCTCATTTGCCACCTTGATAATCTCTCTGTCCTTTACGGATATGCCTGCCTTATTCATAAGCAGGAGTATTTTTTCTGTCTCTTTAGCGGTATCCGCTCCGTGACGGGCATCGCAGAGAGCGTTGTAATATCTTCTGATGATTTCCTGATTAGCGGCATCGCAGACAACATTTTCATCTATGATGCAGTTGCCGACCATATTAACACCCATATCTGTAGGTGACTTATAGGGTGATGAGCCGTAAATACGGGTAAAGATAGCATTGAGGACAGGGAAAATTTCAATGTCACGGTTGTAGTTGACTGTTGCCTTGCCGTATGCTTCAAGATGGAAGGGGTCAATCATATTCATATCGTTAAGGTCGGCAGTTGCCGCTTCGTAAGCAAGATTGACAGGGTGGTTGAGAGGTAAGTTCCAGATAGGGAATGTCTCGAACTTAGCATAGCCTGCTTCGATACCCTTGAGATGCTCGTGATAAAGCTGTGAAAGACAAACTGCCATTTTACCGCTGCCGGGACCGGGAGCAGTGACAACAACGATATTTCTTTCGGTTTCAACATATTCATTCTTGCCGTAGCCGTCGTCTGATACTATGAGAGGTACGTTTGAGGGGTAGCCGGCAATTTTATGATGAGTGAAAACCTTGATGCCAAGCTCGCGGAGATTCTTTTTGAAGGTGTCAGCGGCACCCTGACCGTCATACTGAGTGATAACAACTGAGCCTACATAAAGACCCACGCTTCTGAAAAGGTCAATGAGTCTGAGCACTTCTTTGTCGTAAGAAATGTTAAGGTCGCGGCGAAGTTTCTTTTCTTCGATAGCCTTTGCGCTTACAGCGATGATGATTTCAGCTTCGTCCTTAAGCTGAAGAAGCATCTTGAGCTTACTGTCGGGCTCAAAGCCGGGCAGAACTCTTGCTGCGTGGTGGTCATCAAAAAGTTTGCCTCCGAATTCAAGATAGAGCTTGCCACCGAACTGAGACAGACGGTTTCTTATCTGCTCTGACTGTGTTGTGATGTATTGATTATTGTCAAATCCAATCTTTTTCATTTTAAATACACCCCTTGGAAAAACTACAAACATTAATATAACACAATTTGATAATTTTTTCAATAATAAAACTGTACATTCTTGTTGGAAATATTGTATAATATTTGCACAATAAACTTTGGATGTGATTAAAATGAAAGATAAATATGAGTGGCTCTATGCTGAGGCAAACAGAATAATCGGAAATAAGACTCCTTTGAAAAAAGATTGCGGTCAGGTTTGTGACGGAGCTTGCTGTAAGGGTGACAGTGATACGGGTATGCTTTTGTTTCCATTTGAAAAGACGAGCTTTACCATAAAAGAAAAGGACGGTGTACGCCTTTGTGTATGCGACGGCACCTGCAACAGAAATGAAAGACCACTTTCCTGCAGGATTTTTCCCTTTTTCCCTTATGTCACTCCTGAGGGCAGAATCAAGGTTATCCCCGACATCCGCGGTGTGAATGTATGTCCGCTTGTGTCTCGTTTCAGTGATGTCAGATTTGACAGAGGCTTTCTTTACAGAGTGAAAAAGGTCGGCAGACTGTTGTACGCGGATGAAGAGTGCCGTAAATTTTTAGAGGAAACAAGCCGCGAAATCGACTCGCTTTTGTCTTTAATGGAATGAAAAACGCCTTCGCAACAGATTGTGTCGTAGGTTTTCGGCTAAAATATCGTGACTTTAGTGTTGACATATATTAAAATATAGTTGTCGGAAGCCAACTAAACCGCTTCCGAAGGAAGGATGATAATATGTCGAAGATTTCAAAAAACATCAAGCGCCTGAGAACGGAAAAAGGCTTCACTCAGGATTTGCTTGCAGAAAAAATCAATATCACCCGTCAGGCTGTTTCAAGCTGGGAGAATGACAGAACACAGCCCGATGTTGAAATGCTCGGTAAACTTGCCGAGGTGTTGGATGTCAGCTTTGAAGAGCTCATTTACGGTAAAAAGAGAAACACTACTCTTGAGCTTGAAAAGCAAAGCTACAACAGCACAGTTACAATTGTCTTTTCAATTTTAGGTGCACTTTTAGTCGGTGCAGGCCTTGTGCTTATTTTTGTCACCTTCTGGCAGGAAATGCCCCTTTTATTTAAAGGTATTCTTTCAGTCGTACCTCTTCTTGCAGGTCAGGCTTCGGGACTCTTTGTCTTGTGGAAAAAGAAAGATAAAGCACCCTGGTGTGAGGGCGGCAGTGTTCTGTGGACAGCAGGTGTAGCTGCAACTCTGACTATGATTTATAACATATTTGACCTTAGTATTGATTGGACAAATGTGCTGATTCTTATTGCGGTATCCGTTATGCCGGTTATCGGAATTCTTCGCAGTGTGGCACCTATGGTGGTGTATTATGCCAGCAGTATCTGTTGGGGTGTTACAGTATATGGTGACACCGAGTCTCTGCTTATAATTCTGGCAACGGCTGTGCTTGTCGCTCTGGGATGCGTATATTCGAGCTCTCTTATCAAAATTGAAAAGAAAAGCCACCGAAGCATTTTGGCTCAGTGGATAAGTGTTATCGCAGTGACGGCTTATGTGTGTGCCATAGGTATGGGCATGGAGTTTTTACCCTTGTTTGTTGCAGGTCTTATGGCAATTGCAATATGTCTTTATCTTATTTCGTTTAAAGATGCAGATATGGCAATGCCCTATAAAATCCCGGGCCTTTTCATCACAGCAATACTTATGTTTGCATCGGCGTCGATTTATTATGATGATCTCGAGCCTGAAAAGTATAACATTATTTATATTGCTGTCTGTGTTATTGCTATTGCACTTACAGGTATTCTGACAATTAAAAAAGTAAAAGACAATTTCTCAAAGGGCTATATTGCCGCAGTTGTTGTTTTCTATGCTCTGTATATTGCGAGCCTTTATGCTATGGGTGGCAAGTACAATTCTGACATCGCAGACACATTCCTCAATATACTCAAAGCTCCCGCCTTTGTTGCATATATTCTTATGATAATTTCGGGTGCAAGAGAAAAGAAGCTTATGCCTATCAATTTAGGCTTTATAGGTGTTGCAGGTCTGGTGATGGTGGTTGTATATCAATCGGGTCTTTCAATGCTGGGCAACGGTATAATGCTTCTCATCTTCGGTGCAGCACTGCTTGCTATCAACTTTAAAATTTCAAAGGCAAAACAGAAAACACCTGCCATAGAAAATAATGAGGAGGTGGAATATGATGAAAAATAAAAAGTTTAAGCTTATCATAATTCTTGTTCTTGTTATTCAGATTATTCTGCCTGCAGGTATGCTGGGTTATCACTATTCGATTTATAACTATGCCTTAAACAACACTCCCGACTTCAAGTTTTATTTGTCATATTTCGATTTGTATTCCCGCGATGATAACAATGGGATTACACATAATTTCAGTGAAAGCGAAAACGATGTCTTTCATTTTGATATTGCATACAGATATTACCGCGAAGATATGGCTGTCGCCGCTGATGCAAACGGATTTGCCGTTGTATCTGAAATCGAAAACAAAAAGCTGAATAAGCACTGGTTCTCATTCAGCAACTATAACAAGATGGGTGCATTCAGTCAGGCTGACGGTGAATTCACCTATGTTGACACCGAAGAAGCAAAAAAGGTTATGAGTAAGTGGAAACAGACATACTTTGACCATTACGGTTATGCTGAAATAGAAGTTTATCAAGCAGATTCACTGTATCTCACAGCCAAAGTCTATAAGGGTATGTTCATTCCCACGGCAGTATACAAGGATAATGTGAAGGTTATCGAGATAGCTGCAAAAAAATAAAGCTTACAAAAATATGACAATTTTATCATAATTCTTTACTTTTGTGATTAATAGTATTATAATACCTTCTGCAATTAGTAGAAGGTATTATTATTTTAATATATGGATGGTAATTATTATGAGTGAGAATATCGGCTCAAAGAAAAGCATCCCCTCGGCAGAGGTTATTTTATGGTGGATTATAAGAATCGTGCTTGCTGTAGGAATTTTTACAGCGGCAACAACACCCAAAAAGTTAATGGTACTCGCCGCACTCCTTGCAACATTTATAGTGGGTGCCGCAAAGAAAGTTTTCGCGAAAGCTGAGTTCTTCTCAGATTTGAACTACAGACTTCAGACCTGTATCTGTCTTGTGGCTCTCTTTGGCTCAGGTGTAGGCTTCGGCTTCGGAGCTTTTCAGAAGTTTTCCGAGTATGATGTACCCCTTTGCCTTTTCGGTGGTATTATGGGCACAGCAATAGGCTATTACATAAGTATCGCTTTCAGGAAGCCCTTTACAAGAAAAGGCTTCAACTATACGGCAATTATGTCATTCTGCATTTCAAATGCGTTTATTATTGTCAGAGAGGTAACTCAGTTCTGGATTGACTTTTACACAGGCAGAACATTGGTCGGCTGTGTAAATGTTGGCGATGACCACTGGCTTATAAAGCTTGTCGGCCCTATGCTCAGCTTACCTGAGCACAGAATTCTTTACGATTTTAGTGAAGATGTAACTCTCAATGTTGTGGGTGCAGGTATTGCTACGGCTGTACTTTACATCTACCTTATCAGCAAAAACAGAGAAGTCTTTAAAATAAATAAAAATGCAGGTAATCAGCTGAAAGAGCTTTTCAGCAACTTCCCTGCAAGATGCAAAGATAAAATCAATTTTGAAATTGCAAAAGTCAGAGAGCAGACCAATATAGCAGATATGCTTTTATGGTGGTGCACAAGAATCGTAGTACTTTATGCTGTTATCACATTTGAAAGCAGAGCAGAGGCTACACTTCTGATGGTGGTATCTCTCGGTACAGTGGCAATCACAGTTCTTCATCTGGTAACTCCCAGAGATTCAATGTTCTGCAAGATAAACTACAGAGTGCAGTCACTTCTTTGTATTATTGTTTTCCTGGGTTCATACTGCGGTAACTATGTTGGCGTCTATGCCTTTGCCGCAAGATTTGACACATTCCTTCATTTCACATCAGGCTTCATCGGCTTCTTCGCAGGCTATTATATAGCTCAGACTCTTGTTAAGCCCAACAACCGTAAGGAACAGCTTTCACTTTGTCTGTTTGCTCTTGCATTTGCAATGACAATTATCCCCATCCACGAAATGACCGAGTTTATCGGTGACTATATCTGGGGCACAACAAATCAGGGATTTATGTGGGAGCCTGAGCCTGACAAGATGATTTATGTGATTTTCGGCAGAGGTAAGGACGATCCGTTGCTTGTGAAAATCTTTGATACAATGTATGATATGATACTCGCATCAGCCAGCAGTATTATTTCATTTGTCATAATGCAGATAAAGTTCGCAAAGCAGAGCAAAAACATCGGTAACAAAACTGTAACCGAAAAGCAGACAGTTGCTTGTTGACAAATCTGTAAGAATATGGTAGTATATAACTTGTAAAGAGAATGTCCTTTTATAAAAAGGGGAGTAGCTCTAAGCTGTAAATCAACATTCGCCTTACGGCTGGTTTGCAGACCTATTTCAGGTAGCAAGACCTTTAACAGAACAACCAGGGTTCTGTTAGAGGTCTTTTTTGATAGCTTCATCTTTTAAAAAGAAATATTCTCTGAGATAAGTCAATAATATATAATCAGATAAACTGATTAAAAAGAAAGGAAACTATGTATGAAACATTATCTTCACACAACCGAAGAAGTTTTTGCTGAAGTTCAGTCTTCCGAGCAGGGTCTTACCTCTCAGGAAGCTCAGGCAAGACTCGAAAAGAACGGCAAAAACAAGCTTCAGGAAGCAAAGAAAAAGTCAATCCTTGCACGTTTTGGCGACCAGCTTAAGGACCCGATGATTATTATTCTTATTATTGCTGCAGCTATTTCAGCAGTTACAGAGTACATCGAAGCTTCTGCAGCAGGTCACAGCTTTTTCCCGACAGACACTGTTATTATTCTGGCAGTTGTTATTATCAATGCAGTTCTCGGTGTTATGCAGGAAAGCAAGGCTGAAAAGGCGGTTGAAGCTTTGCAGAAAATGTCTGCGGCTACAACCAAGACCTTACGTGACGGTCAGATCGTAACCGTAAAGAGTGAAGACCTTGTAGTGGGCGATGTTATTCTTCTCGATGCAGGTGATGCAATTCCTGCCGATTGCCGCATTTTTGAGTGCGCAAGTATGAAGATTGAAGAAGCTGCTCTTACAGGTGAATCTGTACCCGTAACAAAGCTCGTAAATGCTCTTATGGGTAAAAAGGATACGGATGAGGTTGCTCTCGGTGACCGAAAGAATATGGCATATATGGGCTCAACTCTTGTTTACGGCCGAGGTAAAGCTGTTGTTGTGGCAACAGGTATGGATACGGAAATGGGTAAGATAGCCCAGGCTATTTCACTTGCAGAGGAAGGCAAGACTCCACTTGAAATCAAGCTTGAGCAGCTTTCAAAGATTCTCACAAAGCTCGTTCTTGCAGTTTGTGTTGTTATCTTCGGCTACAATATCGCTATGCACTTTATTACAGGTGCAGAGGGTGCACTCTATGAGGTAGCTCTCGACTCATTTATCACTGCCATTGCTCTTGCAGTTGCGGCTATTCCCGAGGGCCTCGTTGCGGTTATGACTATTGTTCTTTCAATCGGCGTTACCAATATGTCAAAGAAGAACGCTATTATCCGTAAGATGAATGCCGTTGAAACTCTCGGCTGTACTCAGATTATCTGTTCAGATAAGACAGGTACTCTCACACAGAATGTAATGACTGTTGTTGATCACTATGCTCCCGATGAAAAGCATCTTGCAACTGCTATGGCTCTTTGCACAAACGCTGATGTGGGAGAAGACGGCAAGGGTACAGGTGAACCCGACGAGATTGCTCTTATCAACTATGCTAAGACACTTGAGCTTCCCAAGGCGGCTCTTATGGCAGAGTATCCGAGAATCGGTGAGGTGCCCTTTGACTCAGGCAGAAAGATGATGTCAACGGTACACGAAAACGGCGGCGCATTTGTGCAGTTTACAAAGGGTGCACCGGACGAAATCCTCAAGAAGTGTACACACATAGATATTAACGGTGAAGTATACGAAATGAATGACGAGCACCGTGAAAAGATTGCCGCTGAAAATACAAGAATGGGTAATAAGGCTCTTCGTGTATTTGCTGTTGCTTACAAGAAGTACACCTCAGCTCCTGCGACATTTGATTCAGAATCACTCGAATATGATATGACTTTCATCGGCCTTACAGGTATGATTGATCCTGTACGTCCCGAGGTTAAGGCTGCTATTGTTGAGTGCCGCAGTGCAGGTATCACACCTATTATGATTACAGGTGACCATATCAATACAGCTAAGGCTATCGCAAAAGATCTCGGCATTCTTACCGATGACAGCCAGGCTATGATGGGCGCAGATATTGATAAGTATTCAGATGAAGAATTTGAAAAGATAGTTGAAAACACATTTGTATATGCCCGTGTTCAGCCTGAACATAAGACAAGAATCGTCAATGCCTGGAAGAAAAAGGGATATGTTACTGCTATGACAGGTGACGGTGTAAACGATGCTCCTTCTATCAAGAGTGCAGACATCGGTGTCGGCATGGGTATCACAGGTACTGACGTTACAAAGAACGTTGCAGACATGGTTCTTGCAGACGATAACTTTGCAACTATCGTTTCAGCAGTCGGCGAAGGCAGAAGAATTTACGATAACATCCGTAAAGCAATTCAGTTCCTTCTCGGTTCAAACCTTTCAGAAGTTCTTTCTATCTTCTTCGCAACACTTCACGGTTTCACAATTCTTGAAGCTCCCCATCTTCTTTGGATAAACCTTGTTACAGACTGCTTCCCTGCTCTTGCACTCGGTGTTGAAAAACCCGAAAGCAACATCATGAAGAGAAAGCCCAGAAGCACAAAAGACGGCATTTTCTCAGGCGGTCTCGGTATTGATGTTCTCTATCAGGGTACACTTGTAACACTTCTTACTCTCTTTGCTTACTTCGTAGGTGTAAACAGCGCAAACGGTTTCGACTGGCATTTTGCAACATGGCAGTTCACAAATATTGAACTCAACTCTGCTGCAGGCCATCTCGGTACAACAATGGCATTCCTTACAATGTCAATGTGTGAAATCTTCCATTCACTCAACATGCGTTCACAGAGAGGCTCAATCTTTGCAATGGCAGTTAAGGGCAGCCACAATATGCTCCTCTACGGCTCAATGCTTGCAACA
>JAZQUF010000075.1:0-3855 GCA_045631165.1 Acutalibacteraceae bacterium | reverse complement strand
TGGATTATTAATAAAAACGCTTTAATTAAGGTATACTATTGCTTTCTATATTATAACATTTATTTTATAGATAGTCTATACTATAATCATAATTTTATGATTTTTTATGAAATAAAAGATGCTGATTTGTTGAAAATTGCTAAACAAACGAGAATGCCTGTTGCAGCACTTTTAAAAAATCTTTAAAAGTGAGGTTGAAAATATTACGTTATGTGGTGAAAATGCTGAAAAATGAAATATGGCTCAATATGTGGGCTTTTTTCTTAAAAAAGTCTTGACAAAATATAGAGTATAAGATATAATATTAAAGTATGCTGAATAAATTGTTTCAGTATGACTAATCGAGAAAAGGAGGAAAAATATGCCTACATTTAACCAGTTGGTTCGTAAGGGAAGAAAGGTTCTGGAGGACAAGTCAACAGCTCCTGCACTTCAGAAAGGCTACAATGCTAAGAAGAAGAAGCAGACAAATGTAAGCTCACCACAGAAGAGAGGCGTTTGTACAGCTGTAAGAACTGCTACACCTAAGAAGCCTAACTCAGCTATGAGAAAAATTGCCAGAGTTAAGCTCACAAACGGATATGAAGTAACTTCATACATCCCAGGTATCGGTCATAACCTTCAGGAACACAGCGTTGTTCTTATCAGAGGCGGAAGAGTTAAGGACCTCCCTGGTGTACGTTACCACATCATCAGAGGCGCACTTGACGCACAGGGTGTTGCTAACAGACTTCAGGCTCGTTCAAAGTACGGTGCTAAGCGTCCAAAGGCTGGCAAGTAATTATTTGCCGAAATCAAATCAATCAATAGGATAACTACTACCACAAGATAAATGTGGAGATTTTATATATAAAATCCTCTGCATTGGTCTTGACGTGATAACCGGTGAAGATGGTCAAAATGACAGTAATCGGTTAAAACGAGTACCTATGAATTCATGAATCTATGTGAAGGAGGGAAGCGAAATGCCAAGAAGAGGTAATATCGCAAAGCGTGATGTATTGCAGGATCCTGTTTACAATTCAAAGCTCGTAACAAGACTTATCAACAATATAATGCTTGATGGTAAAAAGGGTGTTGCTCAGAAAATAGTTTACGGTGCATTCGAAATCGTAGCTGAAAAGACAGGCAAGGATGCTCTCGAAGTTTTCGAGGAAGCAATGGAAAACATTATGCCTGTACTTGAAGTAAAGGCTCGCCGTTTAGGTGGTGCAACATATCAGGTTCCAATGGAGGTTAGACCTGAGAGACGTCAGACACTCGGTCTTAGATGGATTACTAAGTATTCCAGAGAAAGAAACGAAAAGACTATGAAGGAAAGACTTGCAGGTGAAATCCTCGACGCTCTTAACGGTACAGGCGGTGCTTGTAAGAAGCGTGATGATACTCACAAGATGGCAGAAGCAAACAAGGCGTTTGCTCACTATCGCTGGTAATTGTCTTAGATTTCTGTTTATCAGAGGAGGATTATTATGTCAAGAGACTGTTCACTTGAACAAACACGAAATATCGGCATAATGGCGCACATTGACGCAGGTAAGACAACTACAACTGAGCGTATCCTTTTTTATACAGGTGTAAACCATAAGATTGGTGAAACTCACGAGGGTTCTGCAACAATGGACTGGATGGAGCAGGAGCAGGAAAGAGGTATTACAATTACTTCAGCTGCAACTACTGCATACTGGGCAGGTCACAGACTTAACATCATTGATACACCGGGACACGTTGACTTTACAGTAGAAGTTGAGCGTTCACTCAGAGTTCTCGACGGTTCTGTAACAGTTCTTTGTGCTAAGGGCGGTGTTGAACCACAGTCTGAAACTGTATGGCGTCAGGCTGATAACTATAAGGTACCTAGAATGGCTTATGTAAATAAGATGGACATTATGGGTGCTAACTTCTATCGCGTTGTTGAAATGATGCGCGACAGACTTAAATGTAATGCTGTTCCGATTCAGCTTCCAATCGGTGCTGAAGAAGACTTCAAGGGCATTATCGACCTTCTCGAAATGAAGGCTTATGTTTACTATGATGATCTCGGAAAGGATATCAGAGTAGAAGACATTCCTGCTGACATGGTTGAAAAGGCAGAAGAATATCGTCAGTCACTCGTTGAGTGTGTTGCTGAACAGGACGATGAACTTATGGAAAAGTATTTCGCAGGCGAGGAAATCTCAATTGACGAAATCAAGAAGAACATCCGTAAGGCAACTATTGATAATAAGATGGTACCTGTTGTTTGTGGTACATCATATAAGAATAAGGGCGTACAGAAGCTCCTCGATGCAATCATTGATTATATGCCATCACCACTGGATATTCCAGCTATCAAGGGTGTAAATCCTGATACAGATGAAGAAATCGAAAGACCTGCATCAGACGAAGAGCCATTTTCAGCTCTCGCATTCAAGATCACTACTGACCCATTCGTTGGTAAGCTCTGCTTCTTCAGAGTTTACTCAGGTGTTATCAACCAGGGTGATACTGTTCTTAATGCAACTAAGGATAACAGAGAAAGATTCGGACGTATCGTTCAGATGCACGCTAACCAGCGTAAGGATCTTACTACTGTATACGCAGGTGATATCGCTGCTGCTGTTGGTCTTAAGAATACAACAACAGGTGATACTCTCTGTGATGAAAAGCATCCTGTAATTCTTGAATCAATGGAATTCCCAGAACCAGTTATCCAGCTCGCTATCGAGCCAAAGACAAAGGCTGGTCAGGAAAAGATGGGCATCGCTCTTGCTAAGCTTGCTGAAGAAGATCCAACATTCAAGACATGGACAGACGAAGAAACTGGTCAGACAATCATTGCCGGTATGGGTGAGCTTCACCTCGACATCATTGTTGACAGACTTCTCCGTGAGTTCAAGGTTGAAGCTAACGTTGGTGCTCCACAGGTTGCTTACAAGGAAACAATCAAGGGCGACGCAGATATCGACTACAAGTACAAGAAGCAGTCCGGTGGTTCAGGTCAGTACGGTCACGTTAAGATCCGTGTTTCACCTAACGAATCAGGTAAGGGCTACGAATTCAAGAACTCTGTTGTCGGCGGTTCTATTCCTAAGGAATATATCCCGGCTGTTGACGCAGGTATCCAGGGCGCTACTAAGGCAGGTATTCTTGCAGGCTATGAAGTTGTTGACGTTAAGGTTGAACTTTATGATGGTTCATACCACGAAGTTGACTCTTCAGAAATGGCATTTAAGATTGCCGGTTCTATCGCTTTCAAGGAAGCTTTGAAGCAGGCACAGCCTGTTCTTATGGAACCAATCATGAAGGTTGCAGTTATTGTTCCTGATGATTATACAGGTACTGTAATCGGTGACCTCAGCTCACGTCGTGGCCAGATTCAGGGTCAGGAAACAAGAAGCGGTTCAATCCAGGTTGATGCTCTCGTTCCACTTTCTGAAATGTTTGGTTACACAAGCGATCTTCGTTCAAATACTCAGGGTCGTGGTCAGTATACAATGGAACCTGACAGCTACCAGGAAGTACCTAAGAACGTTGCTGAGAAGATTATGTCTTCAAGAAACAAGCAGAACTAATAATAAATTCTTTGTTTTCCCGATAAAAATTCGGGAAAACACTTGAATTATTTATATATATCTGTTATAATATATTTACAGATTTTATTAAATTCAATTATAAGGAGGAAATTTCCAATGGCTAAGGCTAAATTTGAAAGAACCAAACCACACGTAAACATTGGTACAATCGGACACGTTGACCACGGTAAGACAACTCTTACAGCTGCTATCACAAAGACTCTTGCTCTTAAGGGTCAGGCTAAGTTCGAGGCTTACGATATGATCGATAAGGCTCCCGAGGAGAGAGAGCGTGGTATCA
>JAZQUF010000074.1:0-4771 GCA_045631165.1 Acutalibacteraceae bacterium | reverse complement strand
AGATTTTTGCCCATAGAGGCTTCAGCGGAAAGTACCCTGAAAATACAATGATTGCTTTCGAAAAAGCTATCGAAATCGGTGTTGACGGCATCGAGCTTGATGTACACCTTACCAAAGATAACGAGCTTGTTATCATCCACGATGAGGATGTTAAGCGTACTACCAATGGTGAGGGTCTTGTTAAGGATATGACTTTGGAAGAGCTCAGAAAGCTTGATGCATCAGCTAAGTTTGTGGATCAGTATGGTGTTAATCCTATTCCTACTCTCAGAGAGTATTTTGAGCTTGTAAAGGATAAGGACATCATCACTAATATCGAGCTTAAGACCAGTGTGTATGAATATCACACTATCGAAAAGAGAACTATCGATATGATTAAGGAATTCGGCATTGAAGATAAGATTATCTTCTCTTCTTTCAACCACTTCACCGTTAAGCGCTGTGAAGAGCTCGCTCCCGAAATCAAGAGAGGCTTCCTTACAGGTGACTGGCTTGTTGACTTCGGCAAGTACACTGCCGAAAGAAATATTCAGTGCTGCCACCCTTGGTTTGGTAGTCTCAGCCAGGAGGTTGTTGACGAGATGCATGCAGCAGGTTGTGAAATCAACACCTGGACAGTTAACGAATACGCTGACATTGAAAGACTCAGCGCTATGGGCGTAGACAGCCTTATCGGTAACTTCCCCGACAGAATGATAGAAAAACTCAGATAAAAAACGCAGGTCACTACCATTGGGTAGTGACCTGCTGATATTTATTTATTAAAAATATGCAACCGTTAAACAAGTGAGTGTTAAACAGATGCCTGATATAAAAGCGTATATCTTCCATTTACGACCACTGTCTTTGTTGACAATAATTTCAACTGATTTAAGAAGTGTGAATACCATAGCGGTGGGTAAGAAAAATAAAAAAGCATATAGTATCATATCCATTATCTGTATTTTCCTCCTTTTGTTATCTTGTTATATTTCCTTTGTTTAATTTTATTGTACATATAATTGTGATTAAAATCAATATATTCATTTGAAATATAATAAAATTAATTTATTTCTTACTATTGAAAACAACTCCTTTTTAATATATAATTATAAGTTAGATAACAATAAAATTCGGGAGATAACAAATGAAAGAAAAAGTAATAGTTGTCGGTGCAGGTGCGGCAGGCCTTATGGCTGCAGGTACTGCTGCCGAAAGAGGCTTCGATGTCCTCTTAATCGAACGAAACGACAAGGTTGCAAGGAAGGTTATGATTACGGGTAAAGGTCGCTGTAATGTTACCAATAACTGCAATCTCATCAATGACCTTATTGCTAATGTGCCTACCAACGGCAGATTTTTATACGGTGCATTTTCAAAGTTTATGCCCTCAGATACTATAGATTTCTTTGAAGATATGGGTGTGCCTCTCAAGGTTGAAAGAGGCGACAGAGTGTTCCCTGTTTCAGATAAGGCTGTGGATATAGTCGATGCACTCAATGCCTATTCTCAGGATGCAGGCGTAAAGCGCATCAAAGGCAGAGTAACAGAACTTATTATTGAAGATGGCAAGATGAAAGGCGTTAAAACCGAAGAGGGAGACGAATACACTGCCGATAAAGTGATTATCGCAACAGGCGGTAAGTCATATCCTCTTACAGGCTCAACCGGTGACGGATATGAATTAGCTAAGCAGGCAGGTCACACTATTGTTGACCTTAAGCCATCACTTGTACCCCTTAACTGTCACGAAGGCTTCTGTATGGATTTGCAGGGTCTGTCACTCCGTAATGTTGAGATTACGGTTATGGATATGGACTCATATAAAGAGGTTTACAAGGACTTTGGCGAAATGCTCTTTACGCACTTTGGTGTGTCGGGGCCGCTGATTCTTTCTGCTAGCTCACATATGAAAAATATCCGTGAGAGAAAGTACGAGATTCATATTGACCTTAAGCCTGCTCTTTCCTATGAACAACTCGACAAGAGAATTCAGAGAGATTTCCTTGAGAATGCTAATAAGAATTTCATCAACGCTTTAGATGCACTTCTTCCCAAGAAGATTGTACCTATTATTGTTAAACTTACAGGTATCAAACCCTCAACTAAGGTTAATCAGGTTACCAAAGAAATGAGAGCTAAGCTTGTGAACATCCTCAAGGATCTTAAAGTAACAGTTATGTCATTCAGACCTATTGAAGAAGCTATTGTGACTTCAGGTGGTGTAAGCACCAAAGAGCTTGACCCCAAATCAATGGAGTCAAAGCTTGTGAGCGGACTTTACTTTGCAGGTGAGGTTATTGACGTTGACGCGTATACCGGTGGTTTTAACTTGCAGATTGCTTTTTCAACGGGTATGTGTGCGGCGAACAGCCTTTAAAAGTCAGAAGTAAAAAATAAATAACTTCGCGTTTTTGATTCTTTTTCCGCGATAGGAAAAAGAATGCGCCGCGGCGAGCGAATATTAAATCTGCTTTGCTGATGCGATATGCACCCGACGGTGCGAGTATTTTAAATTAGGAGAAGAACTTATGAGTATAATCAACGTTGCTATTGACGGACCTGCAGGTGCAGGTAAAAGTACAATTTCAAGAGCTGCAGCAAAAGAGCTTGGTTTTATCTATATTGATACGGGCGCTCTTTACAGAACAGTGGGACTTAATGCACTCAGAAAGGGTGCAGATGTGAATGATCCCGAATCAGTTATTGCAACTCTCACAGATGACCTTAAGGTTGAGCTTCGCTTCATAGACGGTGAACAGAGAATGTTCCTTTGTGGTGAAGACGTGTCAGATAAAATCAGAACACCTGAGGTTTCCTCTGCTGCTTCTGTAACCTCAGCTGTGCCCGAGGTAAGAAAATATCTTTTTGATCTTCAGAAGGACCTTGCCAGAAACAATAACTGCATTATGGATGGCAGAGATATCGGTACTGTTGTTCTTCCTGATGCGAAGGTTAAAATCTTCCTTACTGCATCACCTGAGGCAAGAGCTGAAAGAAGATATAAGGAGCTCATAGAAAAGGGTATGGATGTAAGCTATGATGATGTCCTTGCTGATATGGTCAAGCGTGACTACGATGACTCTCACAGGGCAATTGCTCCACTCAAGCAGGCTGATGATGCAGTTTTGGCTGATACAAGCGAACTGGATTTACAGCAATCCATAGATTTAATAATTAAGATAATTAAGGACAAGATATAAGGGAGGCAGCAGTTGCCTGATATTATATTGGAGTCGGTTTAATTGCAATTTGATTACAGCATAAATAATGACAGAATTTTCTATAAATTAGCTTACCCTGTAATAAAAGCTTATGCCAATCTGCATTTCAGTATAAGATGTGAGGGTAAGGAAAATATACCGGAAAATAAAGGCAGACTGATTATTGCCTGCAATCATATTTCCTTTGCAGATCCTGCTATAATAATCTGCAATTTTCCTTACAGCATACATTTTATGGCTAAGAGTGAGCTGTTTGAAAATCCTGCAATAGCGTTATTTATGAGAAATCTCAATGCTTTCCCCGTAAGAAGAGGCCTGAGCGACAGAGATGCACTGAAGTATGCCTGTCAGATTCTTAATGAGAATAAGATTCTCGGTATCTTTCCTGAGGGCAGACGGGTACGTTCAGCAGTGCCCGAAAGAGCAAAGAGAGGAGTAGCGTTCATCGCAAGGCGTACCGGAGCAGATGTTTTACCTGCAAGCCTCTATATGGATACTGAAAAAGATGTTATGAGGCCTGAGGTAACCCTCAGATTCGGCAGGGTTCTGAAAAACAGTGAGCTTTTTGACGGTGACAATGATAAAAGCAAGGAGCTTGAAAAAGCGGCCGATTATATTATGAATACTATTGAAAAACTCTGGGAGAAGAAGCATGGAAATACGTGTAGCTGAAACCGCAGGCTTTTGTTTTGGTGTAAACAGAGCTGTAGATATAATTTATAAAATGCTCGATGAGGGCAAGAAAGTCTGCACTCTCGGACCGATTATCCATAACCCTCAGGTTATTGAGGATTTGCAGGAAAAGGGTGTTAGAATCATCTCTGATGTGAGTGAGGTGCCTGATGATTATGAGGTAGTAATCCGCGCTCACGGTGTTACAAAGCAGATAATTGAGAGTCTGGATAGGACTCAGATTAAGTACACGGATGCGACTTGTCCCTATGTGCTGAAAATTCACAGAATTATCAAAGAACAGACAAGTGAAAATGATACAATTCTCATTGCAGGTGACGGTGAGCATCCTGAGGTAAAAGGCTTTTCAAGCCACTGTAAGGGTGAGTATTATACCTTTAAAAACGAGGAAGAGCTTAAGTCTGTATTGGCTGATAATGATAATTTCGAAAATAAACAGATTTTTTTCCTTGCTCAGACAACTTTTTCCGTAAAAGAATGGAAAAAATGCTTAAAAATTATTGAAAAAGTATGTACAAATGCAAATTATTTTGATACAATATGTAGAGCTACCCAGGAACGACAGGATGAAGCAGGTGCTTTATCACAATGGGCGGATGTTATGCTTGTTATAGGCGGTAACTTCAGCTCAAACACTGTTAAGCTTAAGAATGTATGTGAAGAGAACACAAAAACTTATCTCATCGAGAGGGTAGAGGATTTACAGCCTGTTGACTTCAGTGGCTGCGAAAAAATTGGTATAACAGCAGGAGCATCCACACCTGCACGAATTATAAAGGAGGTTAAAGTTATTATGACAGAGAACTTTAACGAAATGCAAACAAATAAATCGAAGGAGACACAGGATCAGGAGCTTTTCTTAGCTGCAGTAGACA
>JAZQUF010000073.1:0-14309 GCA_045631165.1 Acutalibacteraceae bacterium | reverse complement strand
CTGTTCTTGTTGCTGAAGATGAAAACTCTATAAGAGAGTTCATTACAATTAATCTCAGACTTGCCGGTTATGAGGTTGTAGAGGCATCTGACGGACAGCAGGCTATTGAAAAATACAGTGCAGATAATAACATTGATATTGCTCTTCTCGATATAATGATGCCCGGCTGTGATGGTATAGATGTATGCAAATACATCCGCAGTCAGAATCTGCATACCGGTATAATTTTTTTGACAGCAAAAACTCAGGAACATGATAAGGTTAACGGTCTTTTATCGGGTGCTGATGACTACATAACTAAACCCTTTTCAACTACTGAACTTATTGCCAGAGTCGAAAGCCTTTACAGACGCGTTGATTTTACCAAAAAGCTTATGAACACAACTTCGAAAGACAGCATTGTACTCGGCGATTTTGTGCTTGATCTCAAAAAGCATGTTCTTTATAAGCGTGGAGAAGAAATTGAGCTGACTCAGGTTGAGTACAATATACTTGAATGCTTCTTCAACAAGCCTGAGGAATCCATTGAAAGAGGAGTTTTTGTTGATTACGTCTGGGGTGAGAAATACTATGGCGATGATAAGGTTGTTGACGTAAATATCCGCAGACTCCGTCTTAAGATTGAAGACGATCCATCCAATCCGGTTCATCTTATAACGGTGTGGGGACAGGGATACAGATGGATAATATAAGAGGAAAGTGAGGAAATTAACTGTGAGAAACAAGGTGAAGTACAAAGCAAAAACTGCATTTGGAAGTTCTGTTAAGGGTAGATGGATCAAAAACGTTCTGCTTGTCTTCACTATTGTTATGTTTCTTTTCTCCTGTATAATTATTTATTCCTCTTGTGTCAGATATTTTAACTCGGCAGAGCTTGCTATAAGGGCGAGAAACTCTAAGTCTGTTGATACATTTTTCAGCGAATATAATAGCGGAGATGCAGATGCTTTTACCGTCGGTGCCTATGACTTTGTTGAAAATTTTCAGTATAAGGATATTATGGAGGTCTGGGTGCTTGATAAAAACGGCAAGCTGCTTGTATCTTCCAGTGGATTCAGCGAATCATCTTCCTCGGAATATGAGGATTATGAAATCGCTCTTTTGTCCGAGGATAATACAGGTGTAAAAAGACTGAAGCTTTCATCGGGTGAGCCAGTTACGGCAATGACATATATTTTACGAGATGCTTCCGGAAATAATTATGGTGCATTAAGATATCTTATATCTATGGAAGGTATGTATCGTCAGCTTATGATGATAATTGTTATTGTTATAGCTGCATTTATTCTTGTTGTATCTCTTATGGCTATTTCGGGTATGTATTTTGTTCAGTCAATTGTAAACCCTGTATCCGACATTTGTAAAACAACAGCAGAAATTGCAAAGGGTGATTTTACATCAAGAATAGACTATGACAACTATCACGAAGAAATAGGAGAGCTGTGTATGTCCATCAACAATATGGCACAGCAGCTCAGTGAAATAGATAAGATGAAAAATGATTTCATTTCTACTGTTTCCCATGAAATCAGAACACCAATGACAGCTATAAAGGGTTGGGGTGAAACTCTTAAAAATATCAATGATAATCCTGAAATACTCAATAAAGGTCTGAATATTATAGTTGATGAAACCGAAAGACTTTCCGTAATGGTCGAAGAGCTCCTTGATTTTTCAAGAATGCAGAACGGAAAAATCAGAATAGTCAATGAACAACTGGATTTGCTTTATATAATTGAACAGGTCTATGATATATATAAACAAAAAGCAGTAAATGAAGATATAGGACTCAGTCTTGATCTTAACGATAACACAGATGTAAGATTAATCGGAGATAAGGACAGAATCCGACAGGTAATAATCAATATTCTTGATAATGCAATAAAATATACTCCGCACGGAGGAAATATCAGTATAAGTGTTGAAAGAATTCAAAAATATGTTAAAATAACTATCAGTGACAGCGGAATCGGTATACATCAGAAAGATCTACCGCATATAAAAGAAAAATTTTATAAGGCTGACAACAACGTGCGCGGTACAGGCATAGGCCTTGCCGTTGCAGATGAGATAATTAAAATGCATTCAGGTGAAATTAATATTTCCAGTGAGGTTTCCGAAGGAACGATCGTTGATATTATTTTACCTGTAATATCCAAGGAGGATTAATTTATGTCACAAAACAAAAATATACATAAAACTTCAGTAGGCGGACAGGCACTTATTGAAGGTATAATGATGCAGGGTCCTAAGGGTGCTGCAGTTTCAGTAAGAACACCTGACGGCGAAATTGATACCGAGATGGTTAACTTTAAACACGCCAAGGACAAATTTAAGCCTTTGGGATGGCCTTTGATAAGAGGCGTAGTAGCTTATATTGAATCGATGATTTTCGGTTATAAGTGCCTTATGATGTCTGCAGAAAAGTCAGGACTTGAGGATTTTGAAGAAAGCGAAGAAAATATGTCGAAGCTTGATAAGTGGCTTAATGACCATATAAATAAAAAGGTCTTAGGCGTTCTTACAGGTGTAGCAAGTGTTATCGGTATGCTCCTTGCTTTTGTTCTTTTCTTCTATCTGCCAACAATTGCAGTTGACTTTTTAAATAAACTTTCAGGTGAAATGCTTACAAACTATCGTGCATTATTCGAAGGCATAATAAGAATGATAATTTTTGTAGCATACATTGCTCTTGTGTCTCTTATGAAGGATATTAAGCGCACATTCATGTATCACGGTGCAGAGCATAAAACAATTTTTTGCTATGAAAACGGATGTGAGCTTACGGTTGAAAATGTAAAGCGTCAGTCCCGTTTTCACCCTCGATGCGGTACAAGCTTCATCTTTGTAATTCTTATTATCAGTGTAATTATTTCTTCTGCTATTTCTGTTACATGGCCTGAGCTTCGCGATCAGAGAATTATCTGGATTGCCATCAAGCTTCTTATACTTCCTCTTATTACGGGCATAAGCTACGAATTCATCAAGTACGCGGGCAGACACGACAATATATTTGTAAAGTTACTTGCCGCACCTGGTCTCTGGATGCAGAGACTTACTACCAAGGAACCGGATGATGATATGATAGAGGTAGCACTTGCTGCTTTTAAATCAGTGATTACCGACAAGCCTGAGGATGATGCTGTATGACAATCACCGATGCTCTTTTAGCTTTAAAAGTAAAACTTCGTGATATTGATGACGGTCAGCTTGAAGCAAGATACATCCTTGAGAAAGTCAGCGGTATCAGTCATAGTGAAATGCTTTTTAAAGGCAATGAAAATATTTCCGAGGAAATGTACGCTGAAGCTTGTGAAATGGCTGACAGAAGGCTTGCCGGTGAGCCGATACAGTATATTTTAGGTTCATGGGATTTTATGGATTTTACATTCAGGGTAGGCGAGGGTGTACTTATTCCCAGGCCTGAAACTGAAATATTAGTTGAACATATCGTTGATAAAATTAAAAAGATAAGAAAACCCGTCATATACGATCTTTGCTCCGGAAGCGGATGCATTGGGCTCAGCATCAGAATGCTTCATAAAGATGCTGAGGTTTATCTTATTGAAAAATCCGATAAAGCCCTTTATTATCTTAATGAAAACTGTAAAGAACTTTGCAATAACCTTGAAGGTGCAATAGTGATACAAGGGGATATTCTGCATATTGAGGATTTCGGCAGTCTTCCGGAAGCTGATGTAATAGTCAGCAATCCTCCCTATATCAGAAGTGACGATATTCCTGAACTTCAGAGTGAGGTTCTTCGTGAACCTGTTATGGCTCTTGACGGTGGTGAAGACGGACTTGTTTTTTACAGAGCTCTTGTCAAAGATTGGTCGAAGAGGTTAAAGCCAGATGGATTTATGGCTTTTGAATGTGGTGAAGACCAGGCGGATGATATATGCTGTCTTTTCAATGAAATAAATTTTGACAGCGGCGTCATTTGTGACTATAATAATATACAGAGAATTGTTACAGGAAGGAGAAAATCCGGTGATTTTTGATTTAATCAGAAATGGTCTTTCTTTAGAATTAATAGTTAATTTATGTGTTCGTGTATTTATTATTTTCTGTGTACTTCCGATACATGAATTTGCACACGGATATGTAGCTTATAAATTAGGAGACAACACAGCAAAGAGAAGAGGAAGACTCACGATGAACCCTCTTGCTCACGTAGACCCACTCGGAGCACTGATGGTTGTCTTTGTGGGCTTTGGTTATGCTAAGCCTGTGCCTGTAAATATAGGTAATTTCAAGCGCGGTAAAAGAAAGCAGTATATGGCTCTTACAGCTTTTGCAGGACCGGTATCAAATCTGGTGATGGCAACAGTATTCACATTTATGTATTGCCTGGTTTATTATAAGTTTTACAATGCAAATGAGTATATGTATATCTTTGCGCTTTTCTGCTCCCTTGCAGCACAAATTAATATTTCTCTTGCAGTCTTTAATCTTTTACCGATACCGCCTCTTGACGGTTCAAGAATACTTAACGCGTTTTTACCTGACAGAATTTACTTCAAAATTATGCAGTATGAAAGAGTTATAGTTCTTGTAGTGTTTGCTCTTTTATTTATGAATATTCTCGATGTGCCTATCGCTTTGATTTCAGGAATTATCGAGTCTATGATTATGAAGCTTTGCCAGATACCATTTGTATAATTAAGGAGTTATAATGGAAGTTATTAATTATAAATTGGATGTTTTTGAGGGCCCTCTCGACCTTCTGTTGCATCTGATAAACAAACATAAACTTAATATCAACGACATACCGATTTTCACTCTTGTTGAGCAGTATATTGACTATGTAAGACAAATGCAGGAATCTGATATGGAGATTGCCAGCGATTTTCTTGAGATGGCAGCAAGACTTGTTTATATCAAGTCAGTGTCACTTTTGCCTGTTTACGATGAAGCCGAACAACTAAAAAAAGAACTTACCGGCGAGCTTATAGAGTATCGTGACTGCAAAATTATGGCCGGAAGAATAGCTGAAACAGCTAACGGATTTGATTATTTCTACCGTGACACAATGAAGATAGAATCCAGCAAAAAATATGAAAGACTTCACGAGAGCGAGGATCTTTTTCGCAGCTATATTGCGGCAGTCGGAAAAGGAAAGAGAAAGCTTCCGCCACCGATTGAGGCTTTTACTGCTATTGTTTCCAAGAAGATTGTTTCTGTTTCTTCGAGAGTATCAGGAATTGTAACCAAGCTTAAAAAAGGTGCAAAACGCCACTTCGGTGAATTCTTTTCAGATGCATCCTCACGCTCGGAGATGGTAGCAACCTTCCTTGCGATGCTTGAGCTCATCAAGGCCAATAAAATCAAAGCCTGGGGTAGCGGAGACAAGGTTATAGTTGAACAGTGCGAAGAGTTAGAAGAAGATATCGGATATATAATCAGTGAATTTTCAGCTGATGAGGTTGAGGAGGAAAAAAATAATGAGCAACAGTGAATTAATCCCAATGCTTGAAGCTGTGCTTTTTGCTATGGGAGAACCAATAGAAATTGAGAGACTGTGCGTGGCTCTTGAGCTTGATGAAATCGTTGTCAGCGATGCACTTGTAAAGCTTCAGAAAAAATATGAAAGTGATGACTACGGCATTTGCCTTCTTAAGCTTGAAAACAAGTATCAGATCTGCACCAAGCAGAAATATGCCGATAATATAAGAAGTGTTATTGAAGTCAAGAAGAATGCACCTTTGTCTCAGGCTGCATTTGAGGTGCTTGCTATTATCGCTTATAATCAGCCTGTGACTAAAGCTTTTGTTGAACAGATCAGAGGTGTTGATTGCTCGGGTGTAATTTCATCTCTTTGTCAGAAATCTCTCATTGAAGAAAAAGGCAGACTCGATCTGCCCGGCAGACCTCTTATTTACGGTACTACTGCCGAGTTTCTGAGATGCTTCTGCATTTCATCTCTGGATGAACTTCCGCCTTTACCTGAAAATAAAACTGAAGAAACACCTGAAAATGACAGCGAAGATAACAACGAGAATACAAAAGTAAATTTTTCTGAAATTCAGTGAATAGATTTTTAATAAACAGTTGACGAAACCTTGTATTTATTGTAATATAATAGTTGATATACTGAAAGGGGTGAGAGTGTGACTGGTTTTCAGATTTTTTTATGTGTTTTAGCTGGTATTACAGCGTTTTTTGTGCTTATACTCTCAATACCCGTGAAGGTATCTTTATCCTTTGACAATAAGATTCATCTTACGGTGAAATATCTCTTCTTAAAGCTTAACATTTTACCTACAGATCCCAATAAGCCCAAGAAACCTGAAAAACCGAAGGCTGAACCTAAGCCGAAAGAGGAAAAACCAAAAGACGAAGCGCCAAAAGAAAAAAAGCCTAATCCGATTCTTGAAATGGTAAAGGCAAACGGATATGACGGTATGATGCTTGTCATTAAGAATCTCGGCAGAGTACTCGGCATTTATGGTGGAAAGATATTCAAGAGTATTGTTTTTGATGAAATAGATGTGTATGTAAGTATCGGAACCGGTGATGCAGCTTCAACAGCAATTAAATATGGGGAAGCATGTCAGAAGATATATCCTGTTTTCGGCTTTATATGCTCAAACAATATTGTTAAGAAATATGATATTTTTGTTGAGCCGGACTTTCTGGCCAACAAAACAGAAAGCGAATTTTTTATCGATCTGAGCATCACGGTGCGAAAGATCATAAATGCAACCATCGCAATGGTATTCAGACTCATTTTCAATGTTGCACTTAAGTTTATTATCGGTGCTAAAAAAGGCAAAGAAACCACAGAGTCAAATGATACAAATCCGGCAAACGCCGAAACTAAAATTGGTAAATAATGAAAGGATGATATAATATGGCAGAAAAATCAGCAGGCGCAATTCTCGCTTCAACAATCGAAAAAATCCGTGATCTTGTAGATACAAGCACAATTATCGGTGAAGCTATTTATGCAGAAGGCGGCACAACAATTATCCCTGTTTCAAAGGTTACATATGGCTTTGCTTCAGGCGGTGCAGACTTCCCCTCAAAAGCTAATCAGGAGCTCTTTGGCGGTGGCGGTGGTGCCGGTGTAACAATTACACCCGTAGCATTCCTTGTAATCAACAACGGTGATGTTACTCTTAAGCATATCACAGCTTATGATAATGCTGCTGAAAGAGTTGTTAACCTGGTTCCCGAAATGTTTGATAAGGTTACAGGTCTTATGAATAAGACTAAGAAGGATGTTATCATTCCTGACGCTCCTGTCGAGGAAGTATAATTTCTAACAAATATTAATTTTAAATCAACCGCCTGCATATCATATAATCGGCAGGTGGTTGCTTTGTTACTGAAAAAACTGTTTTTATCGCTGTTTCTTATAATTTTGTTCTCTTTTAGTGTGTTCTCTGTCGATGAACCGCAGCTGAGTGCATACAGTGCAGTATTGATTAACGCTGAAACTAAAGAGATCATATATGAAAAAAATGCTCATACTAAAAGGTCTATGGCGAGTACAACGAAAATTATGACAAGTATTCTCGCTATGGAATCAGGCAGATTATCAGAAGTGGTCACTTCTGAAGGCGTGGAGACCGAGGGCTCCTCGATCGGCCTTGAGGATGGATACAAGTTAACTCTTGATACTTTGGTTTGGGGTATGATGCTTGAATCCGGTAACGATGCTGCAAGGCTAACGGCAAATTTTTTATCGGGCAGTGAAGAAAATTTTGCTGTATTGATGAACAAAAAAGCTTATGAAATTGGTATGGTTGACAGCAATTTCGTTACGGCATCGGGTCTTGATGATGAAGAGCATTATTCAACAGCGTACGACATGGCTCTCCTTGGTGCTTATTCAGTGAAAAATCCATTGTTCCGAGAGATATGTTCTACCAGAGTGAAAAAGGTTAAGTTCATTGAGCCTGACATATCAATGAGTTTTTCAAACCATAACAGACTGTTATCCTCTTGCGAGGGTGTATTTGGCATAAAGACCGGTTTTACCCAAAAAAGCGGACGTTGTCTTGTTACTGCTTGCGAAAGAGATGGTATCGTTCTCATTGCTGTAACACTGAACGCCGGAGATGATTGGAATGATCATATAAAGCTGTACAATTACGGCTATGACGTTTGTAAAAGTAAAGAGGTTTTTATATGTCTTCCTGAAAGCGTTTGTGTATACAGTGGTTATAACAATTCAGTTAATGTATGTATTGAAGAAAATCCGGTAAAAATCAGTCTGAAAGCTGAGAATTGCAATTTAACTCAAAAAGTATACCTGAAGACTTTTGTATATGCACCTGTCAAAAAAGGCGATGTATTAGGCCGGGTTGAGCTCATAAAAGATGATACAGTTATTTTCAGAAGTAATATAATTTCTTCTGATGGTGTTATGGCAGTTGAACCCTCGCCGGAAAAGATAGATATTTTTTGGGGGATTTTCAATAAAATTAAAGAAATTTTCAATTAATCGAAAGGATTATAATATGGCAGAAGTCAGACTTCAGAAATTTTTAGCCGAAAGCGGCGTTGCCTCAAGAAGAAAAAGCGAAGAACTTATAGATCAGGGCAAGGTGAAGGTTAATGGCAGAGTTGCAATGATAGGAGATAAAATAGACCCTAAAAAAGACACTGTTACTGTTAACGGCAAAAAAATAGTTAAAACAAAGACCTTTACTTATATAGTTCTGCACAAGCCCAGAGGATTTATCACTACGATGAATGATGAAATGGAAAGAAAGTGTGTTGCAGAGCTTATTAAAGATGTACCCGGCAGAGTGTATCCCGTAGGTCGTCTTGACCGCGACAGTGAGGGTATGCTTCTTTTCACCAATGACGGAGCATTTGCCAATGCGATGACTCATCCGACAAAGCATGTTCCCAAGACTTATCGCGTAACTGTTAGACCGTCTATTAATGATGATCAGATAACTGCACTTACACAGGGTGTTATTATCGATGACAGAAAAACAGCTCCCGCTGAAGTGAGAGTTGTGACAAAGGAAGAGGGCAGAGTTGTTCTTGAAATTATCCTATATGAGGGTAGAAACCGTCAGATAAGAAAAATGTGTGAAGAGGTCGGCCTTGAGGTTGCCAGACTCAAGAGAACTGCAATCGGCTCAATTAAGCTTGGTATGCTTAAGCAAGGCGCATGGCGCAATCTCACTGAAGATGAGGTAAGAAAGCTTATGATTGCTGCAGGTCTTGAGAGAAAGAAGAAATAAAATGATATTTTTTAAAAATACTGTCAGTCCACACAGTGAAAGCACCATATATTTTGAGGCTTTTGAAGATGATGTATCAATGGGTAAATGTACACTGATACTTGAAGAAAAATACGCCCTTGTGTCCGATATTGCATACAATAGCGGAACTATACACATTGCAGAAGGTCTTATCAAAAGCGCATTCAATTATGCCTGCTTAAAGAATTATTATATAGGCAGATGCACATCTAAAGGTGTTGATTCATTACTTGAAAAAATGGGCTTTTATAAAAAGGACGGAGTATACGAAAATGATATACCGTCAATACTTATAGGAAGCTGTGGCAGTTGTAATAAGTAAATTAATGTATTTCCTGAACGGAGGAATTTAAATGATAAGAAGTATGACAGGCTTCGGAAGAGGTCAGGATATTTTGGATGGAATGGGAATTTCCGTTGAAATTAAAAGTGTTAATCACAGATATTTTGATTTTTCCTGTCGTGTGCCCAGAAGCTACGGATTTTTAGAGGAGAAGCTGAAAACATATATTCAGACTCTTGTTGCAAGAGGTAAAATTGAATGCTATGTAAGCATTGAAGCTCTGGAAATTGACGAGTGCAGTGTCAATGTCAACCATTCTCTTGCGGCAGGGTACATAGAAGCTTTAAAGGAAATCAGCGAAAGATATAATTTACCTGATGATATCACCGTATCATCGGTTGCTAAATATCATGATATATTCTCAGTACATAAGAGCGAAGCTGATGAAGAGAGAATATGGAATGCCGTTAAAGCTGTTGCCGATAAAGCTATTGCATCTTTTGTTGCTATGAGAGAAAAAGAGGGTGAAAAGCTCAAAGAAGATATTCTTTCGAGATGTGACACAATCCTTTCAAATGTTGCATTTATAGAAGAACGTTCACCTGAAACTGTTAAGGAGTATAATGATAAGCTTCTTGAGAGAATGAAAACGGTTCTTGGCGATGTTCAGGTTGATGAACAGAGACTTTTAACCGAGGCGGCTATTTATGCAGATAAAATCGCTGTAGCAGAAGAAACTGTGAGACTTAGAAGCCACATTGCACAGATGCATGAATTTATGGAAAGTACAGTGGCTATCGGCAGAAAGATGGACTTCCTTATTCAGGAGTTCAACCGTGAAGCTAACACAATCGGTTCAAAGGCCCAGGATGTTGAAATAGCTAAGAGGGTTATTGATATCAAGGCTGAGATTGAAAAAATCAGAGAACAGGTTCAGAATATAGAATAAGGTGAGTATATTATGAAGTTAATTAACATCGGATTCGGTAATATGATTAATGCACAGCGTCTTGTAGCTATTGTCAGCCCCGATTCCGCGCCGATTAAAAGACTTATTCAGGAATGTAAAGAAAGAGGTACTCTTATAGATGCCACTCAAGGCAGACGTACCAGAGCCGTTATGATTATGGACAGTGACCACGTCATTCTTACATACCTTCAGTGCGAGACTGTTGCTAACCGTCTTGATTCCGATGCAGATATCTGTGAGGAGGAATGTGCTGATGAATAATAACGGTGTTCTTATTGTTGTATCCGCACCGTCAGGCTGTGGCAAGGATACAATTATTGCCGAGGTGCTTAAACAAACTGACAATGCATTTCTTTCGGTTTCGATGACAACCAGACCTATGAGGCCCGGTGAAGAAGAGGGTGTAAACTACTTTTTTGTTTCTCAATCAGAGTTTGAAGAAAAGATTGATCAGGGAGAAATGCTTGAATATGCCCGTTACGGCAGTAATTACTATGGTACCCCTGCCGGTCCGGTAAAAAAACTGCTTAACGAAGGTAAAACGGTTGTTCTTATAATTGAAGTACAGGGCGCAGGCAATGTAAAGAGACTTTTCCCTGACGCTTGCACTGTTTTCATCATACCACCTTCATTTGAAATTCTTGAAAAGCGTCTCAGAGGAAGAGGTACTGATGATAATGAATCAATAATTAAACGCCTTGATATAGCTAAAGATGAACTTGCAAGAGCTGTTGAATTTGATTATATTGTTGAAAACGATGTGCTCGAAGAAGCTATTGAAGACATCATTACTATTATCAAAGCAGAAAAATTAAAAACAAATAAAATGAAAAATAAATTAAGTGAGGTAATTAACAATGCTTAACCCAGATTTAAGAGAATTACTTAAAAACAACACCAGCAGATATTCACTTGTAATTGCAGTAGCAAAGAGAGCAAGAACTATTGCTGAAGATCCTATTCTTAACGAAAAGTGCGGAACTGAAAAGCAGGTTTCATATGCACTCGAAGAATTCCTTGACGGCAAGCTTAAAATTTGCGAGCCCGAAGAAATCAGAAACATCTAAGCTGAATATTTATGTGAGGAAGTGAAATGATATGGAACAGGACGTTGCTTTAATTGCAGTAGAAAATGTTGCATATCATTTTGACATTTTTTACAGCTATACAATACCTGACGGTTTAAGGAATCAAATTGAGACCGGTATGAGAGTTCTTGTACCTTTCGGCAGAAGTAAGGTAGCAAAAAGGCAGGGTGTAGTCTTCGGTTTTGCGGAAAAGCAAAATGGAATAAGATATAAGGAAATCATCAGTATTTTAGAGGATAAACCCTTTTTTTCAAAGGAAAATCTTGATATTGCCGAGTTTCTTAAAGACAGAACCTTCTGCACTTACTTTGAAGGCATAAAAGTTCAGTTTCCTGCCGGTTATGCCTTTAAAACGGATGTTAAATACTTTGCCGTTGCTACAACAGAGCCACATAATTTATCTTCTGATGAAAAGCTGGTTTATGAATATATGCTTACATTGGATGATTTTGCTGAAAAAACGCAGATTTATAATGCCTCAGGTCTTGACAAAAACTGCGGAGTCATTGAAAAGCTGATCAGTAAGAATCTTGTCATCAAGAGTTATTCAGCTGAAAAGACTATGGATGATGCAAGTATAAAAATTGCATCAGCTCTTATTAGTGAGGTTGATGCAGATACCATAAAGCTTACGCCAAAGCAGGAAAGCGTTATGAAACTTCTTTGGGATGCAGGACAGCTCAGCATTAAAGAAATCTGTTATTTTACAGGTGTGACAGCAGCTGTTGTAAATACACTCGCAAAAAAGAAGTGCATCAGAATCGAAGATGTGACTGTATACAGGACTCCTGAAACTCAGTTAGTCGATAAGAAGGCTGATAAAGAGATTGCTCTTACAGATATGCAGAAGCGTGCTTTTGATAACCTTCTGAAAAAATACCGCGGTGGCGGTGGGGTTTCACTTCTGTACGGTATTACCGGTAGTGGTAAAACTTCAGTTTTTCTTTCTCTGATTGACGAAGTGATTAAAGAGGACAGACAGGTTATTGTTATGGTGCCTGAAATTTCTCTTACACCTCAGATGATGGCAATTTTTAAAGGCAGATACGGCAGTGACATAGCTATATTCCACAGTGCTCTGTCAGCGGGCGAAAGACGCGATGAATATAAACGAGTCAGAGACGGCAAGGTTAAAATAGTTGTCGGCACACGTTCGGCTGTTTTTGCACCTTTTAAAAATATCGGTCTGATCGTTATTGATGAGGAGCAGGAACACACCTATAAATCTGAGTCTTCGCCTAAATATCACACCAGGGATGTTGCAAGATACAGAGCCGGAAATCATAAAGCCTTATTGCTTCTTTCATCAGCAACTCCGTCTCTTGAAAGCTATGCTGCGGCAAAAAGAGGTAAATATGACCTTGAAGTTTTACCGGAAAGATATGGTGACGCTGTTTTGCCTGACGTCAGTGTAGTTGATATGAAATCGGAAAGACAAGCCGGCAATAAATATAATCTCAGCTCCGAGCTTCTTGAAAGACTTGAGAAAAACATTCATGAAAACAAACAGTCTATTCTTCTGATAAACCGACGCGGATATAACACTTTTGTAGCCTGTGATAGCTGTGGAAGTGTTGTTACTTGTCCGTCATGCAGTATATCACTGACATATCACAGCGCTAATAATCGTCTGATGTGTCATTATTGCGGTTATTCGGTACCTTTTACAAAGGTTTGTCCGGAATGCGGAAAAGAAGATGTAAGATATGCCGGATACGGTACACAGCGAATTGAGAAAGAATTAGAGGAGCTTTTACCCGAAGCAAGAGTTCTTAGAATGGATACTGATTCAATGTCATCCAGATATTCATTTGAAAAGAATATTGTTGAATTCGGCGACGGCAAGTATGATATTATGCTCGGAACACAAATGGTTGCCAAAGGTCTTAATTTTGAAAATGTAACTCTCGTTGGTGTAATTAACGCTGATCAACAGCTGAATAATGACGATTATAAAAGCCAGGAGCGTACTTTTGATCTGCTCACTCAGGTTGTCGGCAGAAGCGGTCGCGGTAAGAATAAAGGAACTGCGGTTATTCAGACTCTTACTCCCGAAAACCACATTATCCGACTTGCTCAGGATCAGAATTATGACGGATTTTTTGACAATGAAATTATCATCAGAAAAGCGATGGTTTATCCGCCTTACTGTGATATGTGCTCAATATGCTTTATAAGCGAGCTTGAAGTAAAGGCTTTGAATGCATCACGTGACTTTTTAGCAGCGCTGAGAAGTACCTGTGCCGAAGAATTTAAAGATGTTAAAATTATTGTTCTCGGACCGATGCCTCCAAGACTTTCAAAGATAAATAATAAATTCAGATACAGAATTATAATTAAATGTAAAAACAATAAACGATTAAGAAATATGCTTAGTAATTTGCTTATTTCCTTCGGCAAGAATAAAAAATACAGTGATGTTGGTATTGCCGTTGATATGAACCCTGAAAATCTCATTTAGCGGAGGAAAAATATGGCTATAAGAAAAATTGTTACCTTAGGTGATGATGTTTTAAGAAAGACAAGCAGACCTGTTGTGAAGTTCGATGAAAAGCTCTGGACACTTCTTGATGATATGATAGAAACTATGAATCAGGCTCAAGGTGTAGGCTTAGCAGCAGTTCAGGTCGGCATTCTCAGACGTGTGGTAGTGGTAGATGTCGGCGACGGCTTTCTTGAGCTTATAAATCCGGAAATCGTTGAAACCAGAGGTGAATACGAAGATGTGGAGGGTTGCC
>JAZQUF010000072.1:0-7360 GCA_045631165.1 Acutalibacteraceae bacterium | reverse complement strand
GATGTGATCATGGGAAGAACGCCACCGTTCTTGACTCTTGAAAGAAGCTCTGTTGCCTCTTCCATAATTGTAAGGTCAGCTGCGAAGTTGGTATCAAATACCTTATCGAAGCCGAGTCTGCGAAGAGCAGCAAACATCTTGCCTGTTACATCAGTTCCGATAGGCATATCGAAGCATTCACCGAGAGTTGCACGAACTGCGGGAGCAGCCTGAACAACAACGTGCTTTGTGGGATCGCTGATAGCTGCGAATACTTTTTCTGTATCATCCTTTTCATAGAGAGCACCAACGGGACAGCTTACGATACACTGACCACAGGAGATACATGATGTAGCATTAAGGGGAAGCTCAAATGCTGAGCCGATGTGTGTGTCGATACCACGGGCATTGGCTCCGATAACGCTTACACCCTGCTGATTACAAGCTGCAACACAGCGACGGCAGAGAATACACTTATTGTTATCTCTTACCATATGAGCAGCTGAGTAGTCGATTTCATATACGGGCTTATCGCCGTCAAATTTGCCTTCGTCGTCTACGCCGTATTCCTTGCAGAGCTTCTGAAGCTCGCAGTTACCGCTTCTGACACATGAAAGGCACTTTCTCTCGTGTGTTGAAAGGATGAGCTCAAGAGTAGTTTTTCTTGCCTTACGTACTCTGTCGCTGTTTGTGAAGATTTCTGTTCCTTCTCTTTCGATGGGGAATACGCAAGCGGCAACGAGGCTTCTTGCACCTGTTACCTCAACAACACAGAAACGGCAGGCGCCGATTTCGTTGATTTCCTTAAGGTAGCAGAGGGTGGGAATTTCAATGCCGAGCTGTCTTGCAGCCTCGAGGATTGTTGTTCCGTAAGGTACGCTGCAGGGCATACCATTGATTTTAATGTTAATCATTTTATCCATTGCTTTGTACCTCCTTATTTCTTGATAATAGCTTTGAATTTACATGAATCCATACAAACACCGCACTTGATACATTTTTCTGTATCGATGGTGTGAGGCTGCTTGACTGTACCTGAGATAGCACCAACGGGGCACTTCTTAGCACAGAGAGTACAGCCCTTACAAAGGTCAGCTTCGATGGAGAACTTTGTAAGATTCTTACATACGCCTGCGGGACACTTCTTGTCCACAACGTGAGCAATATATTCGTCACGGAAGAACTTGAGTGTTGCAAGTACGGGGTTGGGTGCTGTCTGACCGAGACCGCAGAGTGAGTTGTCCTTGATATAGTGGCAGAGCTCTTCAAGCTTGTCAAGGTCTTCGAGAGTTGCCTTGCCGTCTGTAATCTTGTCGAGCATTTCGCGAAGTCTCTTTGTACCTACACGGCAGGGAGTACACTTACCGCAGGATTCGTCAACGGTGAAATCAAGGAAGAACTTAGCGATGTCAACCATACAGTTGTCTTCGTCCATTACAATAAGACCGCCTGAACCCATCATGCAGCCGATTGCTGTGAGGTTGTCATAATCGATGGGAGTATCAATAAGTGAAGCAGGGATACATCCGCCTGAGGGACCGCCTGTCTGAGCAGCCTTGAACTTCTTACCACCCGGGATACCGCCACCGATTTCGTAGATGATATCACGAAGAGTGGTACCCATGGGAATTTCAACAAGACCTGTATTAGCAATTTTACCGCCGAGTGCGAATACCTTTGTACCCTTTGATTTTTCTGTACCCATTGAAGCGAACCATGCGCCGCCGTTACGGATAATAGCAGGGATATTAGCAAAGGTTTCAACGTTGTTTTCTGTTGTGGGCTTGCCGAAGAGACCCTTTACTGCGGGATAAGGAGGACGGGGTCTGGGCTCACCGCGGTTGCCTTCGATTGAAGTCATAAGAGCTGTTTCTTCACCGCATACGAATGCGCCTGCACCAAGCTTGATGTGAAGGTCGAAGTCAAAGCCTGAACCGAAGATGTCCTTGCCGAGAAGACCCATTTCCTTAGCCTGATTGATAGCAATCTGAAGACGTGCAACAGCGATGGGGTACTCAGCACGAACGTAAACGTAACCCTCTGTTGCGCCTGTAGCATAACCGCAGATGGTCATAGCTTCGATAAGACAGTGGGGGTCACCTTCAAGCACTGAACGGTCCATAAATGCACCGGGGTCACCCTCGTCAGCGTTACATACTACATATTTCTGATCAGCCTGGTTAGCAGCTGTGAAGCTCCATTTGAGACCTGTGGGGAAGCCACCGCCGCCACGGCCACGGAGTCCTGAGTCCTTAACAATCTGAACTACCTGCTCGGGAGTGAGCTCTGTCAGACATTTTGCAAGAGCCTGATAGCCGTCGTAAGCAATATATTCGTTGATGTCTTCGGGGTTGATAACACCGCAGTTGGCAAGTGCAACACGCTTTTGCTTTTTATAGAAAGCGGTGTCGTGAAGACCTTTGATTTCAGTGGGAGTTACTGTCTCACTGTAAAGAAGACGCTTGACCATACGGCCCTTGAGGAGATGCTCTTCAACGATTTCGGGAACATCTTCAACCTTAACCTCTGAATAGAAGCAGCCTTCAGGATAAACAATCATAATGGGGCCGAGTGCGCAAAGACCGAAGCAACCTGTGCGGATTACCTGTACTTCTTTGTCAAGACCCTTTGCTTTGATCTCAGCTTCCATAGCTTCGATAATTTTCTGTGAATTTGAGGAGGTACAACCGGTACCGCCGCAAACAAGCACATGGGAACGATACATTTCAACTTCCTCCTTATTCTGTTACTGCGCCGATGGTGTATTCTGCAACGGGAGTACCGTTAACGATGTGATCGGCTACTATTCTTGCAACCTTTTCTTCAGTGAGCTGAACATAGGTAACCTTTTCTTTGCCGGGTACGAGAACCTCTGCGATAGGTTCAAAACGGCACATACCGATACAGCCTGTCTGAGCAACTGTTACGTTTTTAAGACCACGCTTTGCAGTTTCATCAACAAACTTTGCCATAATGGGTCTTGCGCCTGCAGCGATACCGCAGGTAGCCATACCTACAACGATTCTTGTAACCTGTGAAGCGTCCTCGCGGGTTGTCATATTGGCTTTAGCAGCATCTCTTAATGCCATAAGTTCTTCAAGTGTTTTCATTATATTACACCTCCATGAGTTGTTTAGTGTTTTCATTAATATACTGTGTTATCCACGCTGCAATGCTCGGTTCATTTAAAGGAACATCGCCGAGGATTTCTTTAAGCTGTCTTGTGTCAACGGTGAATTCTTTATTATCAACTCTTCTTTTATATGTAAAATCAATGTGGAGATTCATTGTTATAAGAGAAATCATAGTTGAGGTCATATCACCTATGGGAGTGAAATCAAGGTGGTCAGTTTTAAAATATGCTCTGACCTTTGTGCCTACACCCACTTTGCTCTCTATTTCAAGGCTTCCGCCTGTCATTTCGGCGGCAAATTTGAAAAGAGGAATTCCCATACCGACTTTTCTTGTGGTACGGGTTGTGAAAAACGGGTCACGTACACTTTCAACCTGATCTTCGGTCATACCCTTACCGTTGTCATAGATGCCTATTAATAAATCGTGATTCTCAGTGTCTTCTGTAAGTTCTATTTCAATGAGTGAAGCCTTTGCCGATATGCTGTTCTGTGCAATATCAAGCACATTCAGTGAAAGCTCTCTCATCAGTCCTGATACTTGGCGAGAATACCCTTGATATCTGCTGCTGTGATTTTACCGTAAACATCCTCGTTGACAGTAAGAACGGGAGCAAGACCGCAAGCACCGATACAGCGGCAGGCTGTAAGGGAGTATTTACCGTCTGCAGTGCATTCTTCGGGATCAATGCCGAGCTGAGCTGAAAGCTCATCGAGAAGCTCCTGAGCGCCCTTTACATAGCAGGCTGTACCAAGACAAACTGAAATATCGTACTTGCCCTTGGGTGAAAGTGCAAACTGAGCATAGAATGTTGCTACGCCATAAACTTTTTCAAGGGGTACATTCATTCCGTTAGCAATCTTTTCCTGAACTTCAAAGGGAAGATATCCATAGATAGCCTGAGCCTCCTGCATTACATGCATAAGCATACTTACATCGCCGGTACACTCAGCAATTACAGCATCAAGCTTTGCTGCCTGTTCAGGTGTATCTTTGAAAGGAATTGAGCTGATTTTCTTAAGCATTAACTTTAGTCCTCCTTTAAACGGTTTTACCGTAAAGTTTGTTAGATGGAGTCTTCAGAGTATAAAAACTCATAATACTCTATTCTAAGCTATGATATCACATCATTAATAAAAAATCTACAAAAAATATGATATTCACCACTTTAAACTGTGCTTTTTTCACATTTGAACAAAAACAAGTCTGCAAAATGTACATATTACACAAGAGAATGGTTATTTATTGGAGAATTGCGATGGTGCTTCTGACAAGGAGGGCGGTTTGCGATAACGGAGCCGCCTGCAACCTCTTTATCCCAAATGCCCCTTGAACATAACTCAGAAAAATTTCTTCCCAACAAAAAAAGCGGGCAGGTGTTAACCTGCTCGCCTTAACCTTATCGCAAATCCGAATTTATTTCTGTGCCGGGAACTGACTCTTATCAAAGCCGAGCACACGTGCAATCTGAACGGGAATCTGACGGTTTTTGATTTCCTTGCCGTTTATAAAGCCTGCATCGTCAGCTGATACAAAAACAGGAACATCCCCAAAATCGTGTTCTCCGCTTGTGAAGCAGAATTCACCGGTCTTTTTATCCTGCTTCATACCGCCTGTGCCGTGGTCTGCAGTAACTACAACGAGGGTTTCTCCGTCTTTTTCTGCGAAAGCGAGTGCAGCGGCAACAGCCTTATCAAATTCTGAAGCGGAAAGAATCATGCCCTCCATTATGTTATCGTGAGCGAACTTATCAATGCAAGCGCCCTCAACCATAAGGAAGAAGCCGTCCTCGTCAGCGGATAAAATTTCGATAGCCTTGGTTGTCATTTCTTCAATGGACGGTGTATCTTTTTCGTTTAAAACGTGCTTAAGCTCATGGGAATCAAACTGAGCAAATGACTTGCTGCCTGCAGTGAGAGCGTTCATTTCAGTTTCACTGCTGATATAGGTGTAACCGTTGGCAGCTGTGTTTTCTTTGTTGATGCTTTCACTTGCACCGCCCCAGATAAGGTCAATGCCTGATAAGAGTTGGTCGTTTGAGATATCTTCCTCATTACCTCTTGCGATAGTATGTGATGAGAATGATGCGGGTGTAGCACCACTTGTCTCGTCCGTTGTTACAACGCCTGCTGCCATATCATTCGCTTTTGCAAGCTCACAGAGATTGATGGGTACGCTGATATCATCGGGCGCATAGGGGAAGAAGGGGTATACGGCAACGGAATTTGACCATATACGTATGCCTGTTGAAAGAGCTGAACCACCTGCGGCAGAGTCTGTATAAGGAATAGCGAATGAATCAATGTCGCTGGATGCTTTTACGGGCATAGTTTCCATAGCAAGGTATCCGTTTGTCTTATAAGCCTTGGTTGCTTCAAGGTTGTTGAAGCTCATACCGTCGCCTATCATAAGGATAACGTTTTTGTATTTACCCTCAGCATAGTCGTCACTGACATTTCCTGAAGCTCCGACAAAACCGTAAAGGGTGAGAATCATTGCGATTGAAACAGTAAGGATTTTTTTGAGTACAGATAACATGTTATTTTCTCCTTTCGAATCTGAATGCTGTGTGTACATTATATCACCTGCCGATAAGTAATTTCAATAGTCTGAACAGATTTTATTCTATTGATAAAAAAACGGAACTGTGTTATCATATCTTAGATCATTTTTCAGGCGGTATCATTATGTCTATTAAAAATAATTATAAGCATACTTTCTATGCTTCTTATGCGGGATATTTTGTTCAGGCTATAATAAATAACTTTATACCTTTGCTGTTTCTTACTTTTCAAAACAGTTTCAGTTTGAGTTATGATAAAATTTCATTGCTTATCGTTATAAATTTCGGAGTACAGCTTTGCGTTGATTTTATATCGGCCTATTTTATTGATAAGATAGGGTACAGAATCAGTGTAATTACGGCTCATATTTTCGCATGCATAGGTCTTGCAGGACTCAGTGTCTTTCCTTTTATAATGAGTCCGTATGCAGGTATAATTCTCTCAATAATAATATATGCAATCGGTAGTGGCCTTATTGAAGTTATTATAAGTCCCCTTGTTGAAGCTTGTCCCAGCGACAGTAAGGCGGGTGCTATGAGTCTGCTTCACTCTTTTTATTGTTGGGGACAGATGTGTGTAGTGTTGTTTTCTACGCTGTTTTTTAATGTTGCGGGCATTATTAACTGGAGACTTCTTGCTCTTTTGTGGGCCTGTGTACCGCTTGTAAACGGAATTTATTTCTGTCTTGTACCGATTCCGAAAGTGCTCAGTGAAAACAAGGGTATGAGAGTTACAAATCTTTTCAGAACAAGGCTGTTTTATATTCTCGCTGTAGTTATGCTGTGCTCAGGTGCGAGTGAGCTTGCAATGAGTCAGTGGGCATCGGCATTTGCCGAGTCGGGGCTCGGAGTCAGCAAAACTTTTGGTGACTTGTTGGGTCCTTGTCTTTTTGCTGTGCTTATGGGCAGCGCGAGAGTGATTTATTCCAGATTTTCTGATAAAGTACCCTTAAGTAAGGCAATGACGGCAAGTGCAGTACTGTGCACTGTAAGTTATCTGGTAGCGGGACTTTCTCCATTACCATTAGTGTCGCTTCTGGCTTGTGCCGTATGCGGTTTTTCAGTCGGCATTATGTGGCCGGGTACATTTTCTCTTGCGGCAGAGAAGATGCCGACAGGTGGTACAGCTATGTTCGCGTTGCTTGCACTTTTTGGCGATATGGGTTGCGCCACAGGACCTGCACTTGTCGGCAAAGCGACTACACTTCTCGGAGATAACCTCGGCAAGGGACTGCTTTTTGCTGTGGTGTTTCCGATTGTGATGATTGTTTGTGTGAGATTGATTAAAAAGGAGAAGCACCGCTAATTTTACAATCAGTTTTTTCGGATTTTTAGTTCTACGGCTAGTCTGCGGAACAAGTGGGAATACGGCGGCTCCACACCCGAATGTCGTTCGGGCCGGCGACACAGTCGCCGTAAATCGCTTTGCGATTTTATGGAGCCGCCTCCCACCTCTTGCAGAAACTCCGTTGCCCATAAAAAGACAGCCGTAATTTTTATAAAAACTCTTGATTTTCTCTCATATTTATATTATAATATCAAAGCTAAAGAGTAAGATACTTTATTTTGGTCATGCGGTGGTGGGTCCTGTGCGACAGTACGCCGCGAACCATGTCAGGTGGGGAACCAAGCAGCATTAAGTGGAATGTCTGTGCGACACAGCTAACGCCTGCCACCGTGTGACCA
>JAZQUF010000071.1:0-12244 GCA_045631165.1 Acutalibacteraceae bacterium | reverse complement strand
TAATTGAGTCCAAGCAACCAGTCAGCATTATTAACCATCTGAGCTTTGCCTTCACCAAATTCGATAAACTTGCTCATCTGCTCTTTAAAGCAATCGCAGTTGTGCTGGATTGTTTCTGTTGTCATCATCTGACGCATATCGCTTCTGCCTGATGGGTCACCGATCATAGCAGTACCGCCACCGATAAGCGCGATGGGTTTATTGCCTGCCATCTGAAGTCTTTTCATAAGACAGAGCGCCATAAAGTGACCAACGTGAAGTGAGTCAGCGGTCGGATCAAAGCCTATATAGAAAACAGCCTTGCCGTTATTGACAAGATCTCTGATTCTTTCTTCGTCTGTAACCTGAGCAATAAGACCTCTTGCAACAAGTTCTTCATAAATTTTCATTTAAATATCCTTCTTTCTGAAAAACGTACTTTGTCTATTCTACTGATTTAACCCTTTAAAGTCAAGAGTTTAAAGGGAGTTTGTTTCATCTTTTGCAAATTCTATCATTTCTTCGGCAGATTTCAGTGTTGTCTGAGTGATTATGTCGCCACCGATTATTCTGGCAATCTCACGTATTCTGTCGTTATAGCCAAGCTCGGTAACTTTAGTATAAGTCCTACCCTCTTCGACGGTTTTCTCTATAAAGAGATGATTGTCAGCATAAGCAGCAATCTGAGCAAGATGTGTCACACAAATAACCTGCTTGCTTTTGGAAAGCTCGTGAAGCTTATATGCTATTTTGAGAGCCGCTCTGCCGCTGACACCTGTATCAATCTCGTCAAATACCATAGATGAGATTTCATCACTGTCAGATAACACACATCTTATGGCGAGCATTACTCTTGAAAGCTCACCGCCTGATGCAATTTTAATGAGAGGTTTGTGCTCCTGACCGAGGTTTGCTGTAAAAAGAAACTCAACATCATCGATGCCTGTAACCGTTGCGGGTGCATCTGAGAATTCTGCTGTAAATGCTGCTCCGGGCATATCCAGATAATGCAAATCCTCGGTTACTCTGCTTTCAAAGTCTGCAGCGGCTTGTTTTCTGCAATCGGAGAGTATGCAACCTTTGTTAAATAAATCTTCACTGAGTTCATCATATCGCACTTGTAAAAGTTCAGCTCTTTGGTCACCCAGATTAATTTCATCATATTCTGCAGTGATTTTATCAAGATAAGCGAGCATTTCTTCTTCGGTTTCGCCATATTTTTTTGAAAGTCTGTAAAGAACATCGAGTCTTTCTTCGACAGCGTTGATATCTATATCGTTGTCTTCGATATCGTTGAGACTTTCGTTTATATCAGTTCCGCAATCTTCAAGTGAATACCTGAGCTCTGATAACGCATTTGCAGAATCTGAAAATCTGCTGTCAAACAGAGACAATTCCTTAAGCGAAGAAATAAGAACATCAATGCTTGCGAGCACACCTGCAGATTCTCCGTCGCCACTGAGAATACTGCGACAAAGGTCGAGATTCTGAATAATTTTTTCTTTGTTCAGATATTTCTTTTTTTCTTCGGTTAAAGTTTCACGCTCACCAACTTTAATATTAGCGTTAGATAGTTCGTCAATCTGAAATTTAAGATATTCGAGCTTTCTTTCTTTGTCATCTTCGTTTCTTATGAGGCTTTTTAATTGTTTTCTTACTGCTTTTATTTCGCTGAAAACTTTGCTGTAATCATCAAAATACTCCTGACAATCTGCAATGCTGTCGATGTAGCCAAGGTGCTTATCTTTCAGAAGAAGATGCTGACTATCATGCTGTCCGCAAATGGTTATAAGATCTCTTCCTATATTTTTTAGCATTGTCACCGTAACGGTCTGCCCGTTGATCTTACAGATATTTCTGCCGTCGAGCGATATAACTCTTGAAATTAAAAGGCTGCTGTCATCACAGTCGATATCGTATTCATCGAGCTTTTGCAACACAGTTGGCGGTGCATTGTCAAATACAGCGGTAACCTTAGCTTTATCTGCTCCGTCTCTGACAAGCTCACGGGATGTTCTTTCACCTAAAATTGCATTGATAGAGTCGATTACAATAGATTTACCTGCACCTGTTTCACCTGTCAGTATATTTAGTCCGCGACCGAAAAGGATTTCCGCTTTTTCAATCACAGCCACATTTTCAATTTTTAAACTTGATAACATAAAGCGTTATTCCTTTCGGAGGGGTGTTTACTGAATTCCTGTAATTTTTTCTATGCGTTTTTTGAGCTCAGAGGCAGCATTTTCATCTTTACACAGAACAAAAATTGTGTCATCACCTGCAAGAGTGCCGACAATTTTATCCGTAACTATATTATCAACTGCAGTACATGCTGCCTGTGCCATACCTGTATAACATTTTACAACGGCAATATTACCGGCATAGTTTACACTTACAACGGAATGAGAAAGAATAGAATAATATTTCTGTGTGTAATCCTCAGAATCCTTCTGCACATAAACATACTTGTACTCGCCGTCACCTGTGGGGGTTTTAATAAGTCTGAGTGCCTTGATGTCTCTTGAGATTGTCGCCTGAGTTACAGAAAAGCCTTCTTCAATCAGCCTTTCAAGAAGTGCTTCCTGTGTGCCGATATTCTCCTTTTCAATAAGTGAAAGTATCACTTCGTGTCTTGCTTTTTTCATAAGTTTTCCTCCTTGACATGGGAATATCTTTCTATCAGCTTTCGTGAAAAGATATCCGCAAAACTGTCGGATTTGATTTTTATGAGAGTGGTTACTCTATCCGATTTCCTGATTTCAAGGTGATCGTTTTCTTTTAACGCGATTCCGGGATTGCCGTCACAGCTGAAAACCGGATGTGAAATTTCATTGTTTGTAACCTTTAATCTTATGACAGAGTCCGATTCAAATATCATCGAGCGTGTAAAAAGTGAATGGGTGCAAATCGGTGTCAATATAAGACTTTCTATAGCCGTGTCAACAACAGGTCCGCCTGCAGATAAAGAATAGGCTGTTGAGCCGGTAGGCGTTGCAATAATTATGCCATCAGCAATAAAATTGTTGATTCTACCCTTGTTGTATGTTGCTTCAATTTCACAGAGACGTAAAGATGTGCCTCTTGCGATAATACAGTCATTAAGGCAAAAATGCTCACCTATTATCTTATTTTCTGAGTGATGAGTGACCTTTAACATCATTCTTTTATCAGTGGTATATCCGCCGTTAAGTAAACAGCTTAAAAGATGCATTTCCTGTTTTTCAAGACCTGCAAGAAATCCAAGACGTCCGGCATTTATACCAAGAATCGGTTTATTGTGTTCTGCTGCAAAATGCGCAGCATGCATAATAGTTCCATCGCCACCGATTGCAATAATTATATCGCATAATGCGACGGCGGAATCCTCGGGAATAAAGTTGGCATTAAAGTCCGGGAAATACCCCTTTAATTCAATGGGCATTGAAATATCCGCACCAAGTGAAGTGAGCACATTATATACGTTTGTGGTTACTTCAAATGCATGTTTACGGGTCATATTGGTGTGAATATGTATAATCAAAATTATTCACCTCCGCTGAGGACTTCGTGTGACTGCACTACAATTTCCTCAGGTGTTCTGGTCAGCAACGACTCTGAATTGTCATTTTTTTCTATATAAATAAGATATTCGATATTTCCCTGAGGACCTTTAATCGGTGAGTAATCCAGATTAAGCACCCTGAAGCCCTGCTCGAGTACGAATTCATAGATATTGGTTACAACTTCGGTGTGAGTGCTTATTTCGCGTACAACACCATTTTTACCGACCTTTTCCTTACCTGCTTCAAACTGAGGCTTAATGAGACAGACTGCTCTACCGCCTGCTCTGAGCAATTCGCGCATAGGCGGAATTATATGCTTGAGGGAAATAAAAGAAACGTCAACACTTGCAAAGTCGATTTCTTCGGGAATTTCTTCGTGAGTAACATAGCGGAAATTTGTTCTTTCCATATTGACTACTCTCTCGTCACAACGAAGCTTCCATGCGAGTTGGCCGTACCCTACATCAATTGAGTACACCTTTACAGCACCGTTTATAAGCATACAGTCAGTAAATCCACCGGTTGATGCTCCGATATCCATACAGACACAGTTGTTAAGATCAAGCTTGAATTCTTTAACTGCTTTCTCAAGCTTATAGCCACCACGACTGACATAAGGCATTTTCTCGCCTCTGAGTTCAATGCAGTCCTCAGTTTTGATACTCGTACCTGCCTTTGTTTCTTTCTGACCGTTTACATAAACAAGACCGGCCATAATAAGAGCTTTGCCTTTTTCACGGCTATCAACAAATCCTCTTTCGAGCATTGCAACATCAAGTCTGACTTTTTCAATCATATTAATTCTCCGTTATTTTATTGACAATAGAATGCTTGTCTAATTTATACATCCTGATTAAATCACTTACACTCGCCTGCTCTACAAATCTGTCTTCAACAGCTGTTACACAGTATTTACAAGCGATGCTTTTTTCCATAAGAGCGTTACCGAGCTTTTCAGCAACGCTTCCGCTTTTGACAGCCTCTTCAAAAAAATACACATTATTTTTATCTTCTAAAAAGCTGAAAATCAGGTTAGGTATCGGCTTGATCTGATTGAGCACAATAAGCAGAGCGTCCGTTCCTTTTGCTTTTAATTCATCAACTGCATCAATAGCTTCACTTGCTATTCTGCCGTAGGTGACAATAACATTTTTTGCTTTTTTATTTCCGTATAAAGCGAGTTCTATACCCTGATATTCTAACTTTTTAACGTTCTCGTTTTGTGACCCTCTCGGGTATCTGACGGCTACAGAAAACTCATCAGCATAAAGAGCATTGTTGATGTCAGCTTCAAGGCTTCTAAAACAGCAAGGAGAATAAATTTTGATATCAGGAATTGTATTGAGAAAGGCCACATCAAATAAACCGTGGTGTGTTTCACCATCTTCGCCGACAAAGCCTGCTCTGTCTATAGCAAATATTATTTTCTGCTTCTGCAAGGAAACATCATGTACTATCTGATCGTAACATCTTTGCAGAAAAGTCGAATATACAGCGTAAACGGGCTTAAAACCATTTTTCGCAAGTCCTGAGGCAAAGGTTACGGCATGCTCTTCGGCTATGCCTACATCAAAAAATCTGTCAGGAAATTGCTTGCTGAATTCATCAAGTCCTGTACCGATACCCATAGCAGCGGTAATAGCACAAACAGAGTTATCCTTTTTGGCCAGCTCACATAATTTCGAGCCAAAACATCCGGAAAAGCTTTCTTCTGAAAGCTTGTACTCACCTGTATCGATATCAAACTTTGATATGCCGTGGAAAACACTGGGATCTTTTTCAGCGTGTTCATATCCCTTGCCTTTTGTTGTAATTATATGCAAAAGCACGGGACCGTTTACTGATTTGGCTGATTCGAAGGCATCACAGAGATTTTCAATGTTGTGTCCGTCAATAGGTCCCATATATCTGTAGCCGAGATCTTCAAAGAAGGTGCTCTGAGTGTAAAGCTTATTTTTGATATCTGTTTTAATGTTGTAAATTTTCGCAGCAATTTTTTCACCAAAAGGCAGCTTTGAAATGGCGCTTTCTGTTCTCGCCTTGAAGTTGTAATATCCCGGACGAGAGCGAATAACAGCAAGATATTTTGCGAACGCACCGACATTTTCAGAAATTGACATTTTATTATCATTAAGAACGATAATGTGCTTCGCACCACTTCTGCCTCCGTTGTTTAGAGCCTCATAAACCATACCACCCGTAAATGAGCCGTCGCCAATTACACTGATAACATAACCGGCTTCATTTTTTAGGGATTTTGCCTTTGCAAGACCGAGACCTGATGATACTGAGGTTCCGCTGTGGCCGCTGTAAAAAATATCGTGTTCACTTTCACCGGGACGGCAAAAGCCGGATATACCATCCTTTGTTCTTATAGTGTCAAAGCTTTCATATCTTCCTGTAAGGAGTTTATGGGTATAGCACTGATGTCCGACGTCAAAAACTATCTGATCCTCAGGTGATTTAAATACCTTATGCATTGCAACGGTTAATTCTACAACACCCAGATTTGATGCGAGATGTCCTCCGTTTTCAGAGACTGTTTCTATAAGCTTGTCTCTGATTTCATCGCACAGCAGCTCAAGACTTCGGAAATCCAAAGTCTTGACGTCAGACGGACTATTTATTTTTGAAAGTATATGATATTTCATTTTTATTAACTCTTTTCAGCTTCTACGATTTATAAGACTGACAGCAAGCTCTCTGAGGAAATCACCGCTATCACCGAACACATCAAGTGCTTCAACTGCTTTTTTGGTAAGCTCATCAGCATAAGCCTTTGATTTTTCAAGTCCGAGCATTGAAACGTATGTAGATTTCTTACTTTCCGCATCGCTGCCAACAGGCTTACCAAGCTCTTTTTCATTACCGGTTACATCAAGTATATCATCAACTATCTGGAAAGCGTGTCCGAGGTTTTCGGCATAAGCTGTTGCCGCCTTCATCATCTCATCGGTACCCTTAGCAGCAATAACGCCAAGCAGAGCGGCACATTTTATCAGTGCACCGGTCTTCAAAGAATCCATGGTTCTCAAAACATCAAGTGAGCAGGGCTTGTCCTCGTTTATGAGATCAATAACCTGACCACCGATCATACCATCAGCACCGGCAAGGGATGATAACTGTATTATTGCATTTATAGCGGTTGCGGGCGAATTTTTAGCGATATCCGATTCCGCAACAATACCAAATGCTCTTGTAAGCAAGCCGTCACCTGCGAGGAGTGCATACTCCTCACCGAATTTTTTATGACATGAAGGCATACCGCGTCTCATATCATCGTCATCCATACACGGCAAATCATCGTGTATGAGAGAATATGTGTGTATCATTTCAACAGCCGCAGCAAACGGTAACGCTTCACTTATATCGCCACCGCAAAGTCTGCAGAACTCCAATACAAGAACCGGACGGATTCTTTTGCCACCGATTCCGAGAGAATATTTCATTGCACTGTGAACGATATCCTCGCCGAAAGCACAGTCGCCTATTGCTGTTTCCAGGTATCTGTTTATAGTTTCTGTATATTCTTTTAACGAATACTTTTTATTCATCGGAATCTTCCTCGGCTGTTATTTCTGATAATTCAATAATTTTCTGTTTTGCGCCGTTGAGTGTTTTATTACAAAAAGACACAAGTCCCACGCCTTCTTCATAAAGTTTAAGGGACATTTCAAGGTCATATTCACCACTTTCGAGATTTTCAGAAATCTCCTTAAGGCGTAACAAAGCTGTATCAAGTGTATACATTTCCATAAATTATATCCTTTCGAATCAAAGAGCAACATCGTCAACGGTGCATCTGATTTCACCGTCGTGAAGTATTATTTTTATTTTATCTCCGGATTCAACATTTGCTCCGGATTTTATTGGTATACCATTATCGTCTTCGACTATACCATAGCCTCTTAAAAGAACCTTTAAAGGGCTTATTGCTTCAAGTCTTGAGGCATAATGACAGATTGCGTTTGTGTAGAAGTCAATCTTATTCTTAAAAGTCAATCTGATTTTTTCGTCACAGGCTGTAAGCAGCTGGCTATACAGATCAACCGTATTCTGCGGACTGTGAAGCTCAAGAATATTTTTATATGCAAGAAGCTTCAGCTGATATTTCTCCATCACTTTTTCTATGCCTACCTCTAAAGAGTCGAGACACTTATCAATAGTGAAAAGAATCTCTCTTTGGTCAGGGACACAAAGCTCAGCTGCAGCTGAAGGTGTTGGTGCTCTGAGGTCACTGACAAAGTCGGCAATTGTAAAATCTGTCTCATGGCCTACAGCTGAAATTACCGGTATCTCTGAGTTGTAAATAGCCATTGCAACTATTTCTTCGTTGAATGCCCAGAGATCCTCAATTGACCCACCGCCTCTGCCTACAATCAGAACGTCAGCGGCATTATATCTGTTGAATTTATCAATAGCGGCAGCAATCTGCGGAGCAGCTGCATCACCCTGAACCTGAACTCCTTCAAATATTACCTCAGCCAAAGGATATCTTCTTTCCAATACGCTCAGAATATCCTGTATTGCGGCACCTGTCGGAGAAGTTATTACACCGATTCTTGCAGGTGTATCAGGTATGGGTTTCTTGTGCTCCTGTCTGAAAAGCCCCATATCTTCGAGTTTAGTTTTAAGCTGTTCAAAAGCTAATGTCAATTCACCAAGACCGTCGGGTATCATATCGTCACAGTAAAGCTGATATACGCCGTCTCTGTCATAAACACTTGCGTTACAGCACACGAGAACCTTCATGCCGTTTTCCGGGGTGAATTTCAATCTTGAAGCAGCGTTTCGGAACATAACTGCCTTGATACAGCTGTTCTCATCCTTAAGTGTGAAATACATATGCCCGCTTCTGTAATGATTGGTGAAGTTTGAAATTTCGCCCTCCACATACAACTTCCTCAAATTGATATCCTGTTCAATGATTGACTTGATATATGTATTTATCTGACTTACCGTTAAAATGGTTGACATTAATCTGATATCTCCTGAAACACGGCAAAATTGCACCACTGCCTGAGTGCTGCAATTGCCATTGTTTTTTCTGTTTAGTTTCTGGCTTTTTTTGCCACTGCGCCGAGTACACCGTTTACATATGATGCATCGTCTTCGGTAGCGTATTTTTTAGCAATCTCAACAGCTTCGTTTATAGCAACACCTACAGGCACATCTGTAAACATAAGCTCACAGACAGCAAGACGCAGTATTGCGCGTGAAACTCTTGAAATTCTCTTAGCTGACCAACGCACAAGATTTTCATTGATAGCATTATCTATTGCTTCAATGTTTTCATAAACCTTTCTTGCAAGTGTTTCAGCAAAAGCATTCTCAGGGAAAAGCTCGAGCTCCAATGCATTTTCAATCAGCTCGATTACTGTTAAGTCCTCCTGAAAACCTTTTTCAAATACAAGAATAAAAGCCAATTCTCTTGATTCGTGTCTAGTCATATTCTTTATCCTTCCTCGTCGGCTAATATGAATCCGCCGATTTGTTTATATAATCTGTAATATTATATCACTAAAATTTAAATCCTACAACTATTTTGCTTCAATTATTGTTAAATTTTCTGAAGAAATTTCTGTGTTTTTTTCGATTATTTCTGTAATCTGCAGTATAAGAAGATCATTTAATGTATTTTCTTTCAAAATTACCTGACAAGCACCATCGTTTATTATTACAAGACATTCTCCACCGATCTTTGCCTTTATAAGATTTTCAGCATCCGACTCAGCTTTTATATCGGATTTGAAATCTGAGAGCATAACTGATATCTGATTACTTGCACTGCTATCTTTATCAATATTTTCAACTATCTCCTCAATGCTGTCAATAATTTCGTCGTGAGATTGTTTTCTTCTGAGTTTTGCTTCAGCGAAATAATCGTTGCTGTTTTCAGGTTCTGTTGTTTCATCTGCTTTTGTTGTATCTGAGACAGCTGTTGCTCCAACATAAAGAGAATCTCCGAGGTTACCGCTGACTTCCAAAGTAGTTAACTCACCGTTTTCATGTAATTCAGGTGTGTTCGTGTAGTACCAGTTAACAGCAACTGCAGCACCTAAAGCAACAACAAGTGTAGCCGTCAGAATTTGCTTGTTTTTTAAAACCATATATAATACTCCTCCTATTTTGCCATTACGGCAACACTGATTTTATTTGAGCTTATATCAAACAGAGCTGATAATGCCGATATTATCTGCTCCTTTATTACCGGATTTTCTCCCCCTTCACACACCACTGCAACCCCATTTATTTCGGGTAGTATCGTTTTGATTTTCATTCCCTCTTCCTTGTCTCCGCTGTCTAAAATTATGTATTCACTTTTGAAATCTCTTTTGCCGTCTGTGTCGGTATTTTCATCTCTGTCATAGGCGTAAACGGTTTCTTCGTAACTCTTATAGGTTATCATAACCTTAGTTTTGCCTGCACCTTTTATAGTCTCAATAAGTTTTTCGGTTTCTGCGGCAAGTTCAATTTCAGTAAATACGTTTCTTTCGATGCTTTCAGAAACTTCCGATACTTTTTTACGCTCAACTGTTTCAGAAGTTGCTACAAGAAGCATACCTATAAATCCGATCATCAGTATGATTAATGTTTTCTTGTCTTTTTTCAGTTTGTCAAACAGTGTTTTCAACTCATCTTTATTCACTATCTTCACCTTCAAAAATAATTATCGATTTATCAAAGCCGTATGACTCTGACCATGATTCGATCAATGTTTTTTCGTTTTGGCTAAGCCTTGGACTTACAGTTATTTGACTGACAATGATCTGATTCTCTGTTAAAATGCATTTGCATTCGAATTTACAATCTATATTGTTTTCTTCAGCCTTTTCAAAAAGTAAATCTTCAATAGCTTTTTCAGCTGAGTTTATCATCGAATTTACAGCATATTTATCAATATTTTCACTTACCTGATAGTTATCTTTCAAGAAATCATTGACCTTAAAATCAAGACGATTTACTCCTGTCAACGGCTCTAAAAATGCATATATTATTACTATTCCTGCCACAACTTTAAAAATATTTTTCTGCATACTTTTCGGAAGTAAACAGTTTAATATACCACTCATTATTGATACGGCAGAAACTGTTAACGTCCATTGCCTTATTTCATTCATATTATCCACCATTCCTTATTGATAACATAACGCCTGTGGAAATGATAAGAATAAACATTTCGAAAACACAAAGCAAAAGTAAGATTCTCATACCACAAGAAAAACATTTGAGAATTTCTCCTGTTTTTGAAGCGCAGACAAGTTCTGCAACATAACCGAGGGCATTAAACGATATATAATATGCAAGAGTTTCAATAATTATCGGAATGTTTATAATAATAACGACCAGTATTCCTACGATTGCAACAGAGCCTTTAATAAGATTTATACTGCCGACAAGTGATGAATATGCCTCACTTATAGATGAGCCAACAACAGGAATCAGTGAGCCTATAAGAAAACGTATGCCTCTCACAGATATACTGTCAACCGACGCCGACAATAGACTCTTCAAGCCAAGCACACCTGTAAATAAGGAAGCTGATAATCCCAGAACAGTGCTGACGGCTTTGTTCACCGAAGAAATCAATTTACTTGTATTGATAACACTTCCCAAAGAAAATGAAATACCAAGACAAAAGAAAACGCCGATAAATTTTGTTACAACCGAAGTTATTAATATAGATATCAATTCTGCAAAGCCCATGACAAAAGTATTATATGTAAGCGCTGAGGCTGCGTTTCCGGTTAAGGATATCAGCAAGGTATATACAGGCACAAATGACAGAATAAATTTACCGCTCATTTCAAGAACACTTATTACGGCTGACAGAGTATCCGAAATAACATTTACTGTCAGCAATGTAATGATTATCACGCTGAGATTACTTATAATATTACCTTCTGCAGAATTTTTAAAAAGGGTTGTTATTACGCCTGTAAGCATCACTATACTAAGCATTTCAAAAAACACCTTGAAGCAGACTTTAACTTTATCGCTTAACGCAACCGAGAAGAATTTCGATATATTTTTCAACGATACATCATATACTTCGTAAAAGCTGAATTCCTTGAGTCCTATTTCGCTCAACACATCGAGCGTATCATCATCTATTGCGGCGCGCAATTCATTTTTAATATCATTTTCCAGGTTATCTATATCGTTGTAATCGAGTGCATTTACCGAAAAAAACACGGTGCCTGAGAGTAAAGCTGAAATAATCAAAAAATACAGAAGCTTTTTCATATCACGAATGCAGCTGCAGTTTTAATTATGCTTTCTATAAATGGTAGCGATATAATCAATATCATTATTCTTCCCCCTAAATCTATCATATCCGATACAACGGTATTCCCGCTTTCTTTGGCAATATCCGAAGCTAATTCGGACAAAATACAAACAGTCGCTGATTTCAAAAGACAGTTAATCATTTTACTTTCCGAAGACGAAATATTAAGCGAATCAATAATACTGATTATAAAATCATATGCGCTGTCAAAAATTAAAAGAATAGCCGAAATAACAAAAACAATATTAAGAATTACAACATATTCACCTTTATATATACAACCATCTTTGGATGTTGCAGTACCCGGCAATGCAGCCGCAATATCTTTACCAAGTGACGGCTTTTCAGCAATAACCAATATCATAAGATGTACTCCTTTTACAAAACAATATCTTGAACTGTGTTTATTTGTGCGAGTCTTAACACATTATAA
>JAZQUF010000070.1:0-20058 GCA_045631165.1 Acutalibacteraceae bacterium | reverse complement strand
CGCCTGTCTTTGTGAAAATGGGAGCTATTACATTTACAAGCTGAGCAAGGCAGGCAATCTTAACTCTGTCTGCGTGACGAAGAAGAGTGATGAGCATACAAGTCGGATCGTAGCCATGTCGTTCTGTGAGCCAAGGAGTTGTAAGAGACCCTTGTCTTCCTAAGACCGCTTGGCCTCCGACTTCGCCTGTCTTTGTGAAAATGGGAGCTATTACATTTACAAGCTGAGCAAGGCAGGCAATCTTAACTCTGTCTGCGTGACGAAGAAGAGTGATGAGCATACAAGCTGCCACAAGAGCATCCTCAAAGTTATAAATATCCTCAAGCTGATTAGGTGCAACCGACCATCTTTCAACAGGTGCTCCGTTTGAGTGGTACCATACATTCCACTCGTCGAATGAGAGGTTAATCTGCTTCTTGGTGCGTTTCTTAGCTTTAACATAGTCGCAGATGCAGATAACACTATAGATAAAATCATCAAGATCAAGGTTTTTAGCAAGGAATGACGCTGTATCCTGTCTGTGATTATCGAAATACTGATGAAGTGAAACATAGTCCACATTGTCATAAGCGATTTCGAGAGTTTTCTGCTCCCACTCACCGAAGGTGTTCATATATATGCTTGAGCTGCCACAAAGTACAGTTTCAATTGAGCCGTCAACCCACTTCATCATTTTTGCCGCTTCGTTAGCTGTTCTGCCGTATTCCTCTGCAGTTTTAGCACACATCTGCCAAGGACCGTCCATTTCATTGCCAAGACACCAGAGCTTTACATTCCAGGGATCCTTAAAGCCGTGAGCAATACGCATATCTGAATATTTTGAATTGCCCTTATGGTTGCAGTATTCGACCAAAGCTCTTGCTTCATCGGGGCCTCTTGTACCGAGGTTAACAGCCATCATAGGTGAAGTGTTAGCCTTTTTGCACCACTGCATAAATTCGTTGGTACCGAACTTGTTAGGCTCAGTAACACCCCAAGCAAGCTCGAGCCTCGGAGGTCTTTGCTCAAGAGGGCCGACACCATCTTCCCAGTTATAGCCTGATACAAAGTTACCGCCGGGATAACGTACAATAGGCACATCAAGCTCGTTAATCATTTTTATAACGTCCATACGAAGTCCGTTTTCGTCAGCCAAAGGATGACCCGGCTCATAAATGCCACCATAGACAGCTCTGCCGAGATGCTCAATGAATGAGCCGAACACTCTTCTGTCAATTTCGCCTATTTTAAGTTCACCTGCAAGGGTAATTTTAGCTTTCATAGTTTTTCTCCTTAATTAACTAAGTTAGATTAAGTTTATCATAAAGGAATTGTTATGTAAATAGATAACGGAAAACTTTAGCCCATATATTGTAATAGCCAAGCAACTTTGATATAATAATCACCAAAGGACGGTGCATAACTATGTTTAACTTTTTCGTAGATGACAATGCAAGACAAGGCGACTATTTCTATATTTCAGGCTCTGACTATAACCATATCAGAAATGTTCTTCGTATGAAAGAGGGCGAAGAGTTTCTTGTATCTTGTGGAGGCGTCAGCAGTCTCTGCAGACTTGACGGTTTTGAGGGTGACTCTGCCGTTGCTGAAATCATAGAAGAAAACTATCAGAGCACCGACCTGCCTATTGAGATTTATCTCTTTCAGGGACTCCCAAAGAGTGACAAAATGGAGCTTATTATCCAGAAAGCCGTAGAGCTTGGTGTACACGCTATCATTCCCACTCAGATGCAAAGATGTGTTGTAAAGCTTGATGATAAAAAGAAAAAAAGCAAGACCCAGCGCTGGCAGACTATAGCAGAAAGCGCCGCAAAGCAGAGCAAACGTAGTGCTGTGCCCCAAGTATATGATGCCGTAAGCTATGGTGAAGCTCTTAATATGGCAAAAGCTTTCGATGTTTTAATGGTACCCTATGAATGTGCTGACGGTATGAATGCGACTAAAAACGTCCTTAGCAAAATCAAAGAAGGCTCAAAAGTAGGTATAATCATCGGACCCGAGGGCGGTTTCGAGGAAAGTGAAGTTGAAAAGGCAATAGCCATCGGTGGCGAAAGTATATCTCTTGGCAAGAGAATACTTCGAACTGAAACTGCAGCTATTACGGCTGTAGGTATGGTTATGCTCTATAGCGAGATGAATCTTGGCGGTGAAACAGAATGAAAGACTTACCAATTGCATATAAAAACAGAATGATAGAGCTTTTAGGCGAAGAATTCGCAGAGTATGAAAAAGCTCTCAGTGAAACTCCCGTCAAGGGTTTTCGCGTTAACACAGACAAAATAAACCTTGAAGATTTCGAGAAGATAAACGTCTTCGGCAACGAGAAGATACCCTATGTGGAAAACGGCTATTATCTCGACTATGAGAAAGCGGGCAACCATCCCTACCACCATGCAGGTATGATTTATATTCAGGAGCCGGGTGCTATGGCTCCTGCAGAATGTGTCGAGATTCAGCCCGACTGGAAGATTCTCGATATGTGCGCTGCGCCCGGCGGCAAAAGCTCACAGTTGAAAAATAAGCTCGGTGAAAATGGCATTCTTGTGTCAAATGAGATTGTATCCTCCCGTTGTAAGATTTTAACGGGTAACTTTGAGCGACTCGGTCTTCGCAACGCCATCACAACCTGTATGGATACTACCAAGCTTGCAAGGCTTTATCCGAACACCTTTGACCTTATTATGGTTGATGCCCCCTGCTCAGGTGAGGGAATGTTCCGTAAGGAAGAAATTGCCATTGATGAGTGGAGCGAAGAAAATGTTAAGATGTGCGCCAAGCGTCAGGCTGAGATTTTAGACAATGCGGCTGTCTGCCTTAAAGATGGCGGATATATCATCTATGCCACCTGCACATTCTCACTTGAAGAAAACGAGATGACAGTCGATGCTTTCCTTAAGCGTCACGAAGATTTTGAGCTTGTGAGAGTGAAAAAAGAAGTCGAAGATGCAACTGCAGCCGGCATAAGCTTTGACGGCTGTGAAACTGAAAATATCAGCTTTGCAAGAAGATTTTATCCTCACAAAGCCAAAGGCGAAGGACAGTTTATGGCAGTGCTTCACAACAAATATGATAGTTCTTCATCCTACCCTGCCGTAAAATCAGATCATGAGAAAATAGACAAGACAGTGTATGATTTCCTTGATAGCGTGCTTACTGACTACAACAAAGACCACGTGCTGATGTATAACGGCAACCCTGTTTATTTCACACCTGATTTTCCCGTCAAGAAAGGCACTGCTTTTACCCAAGGTGTGACAATAGGCGAAATCCGAAAGAATTACATTCAGCCACACCATCAGTTTTTTATGGCAATGGGTGATAAATTTAAAAGGAAGATTGAGCTCTCAGCTGACAGCGACGAGATGAAAAAATATCTCCACGGTGAAGAAATCGAGGTTGACTGCGAGGGTGGTTGGGCAGTTGTGACCACTAAGGGGTGCAGTATCGGTGGAGTCAAGGTTGTATCAGGCAGAGCGAAGAATCATTATCCTAAAGGATTGAGATTGAAATAAAATCAGCGCATTTTGTGTCACTTTTGTGCGCTAGCAAAAGTGACGCCTGCCCGGCGAGGGCAAATAAAAAGATAAAGTAGCAGATTTGATGTCTGCTACTTTTTATTATTTAAAGTTGTTTTTGCTTTTTTATTTTGACTATATTTAAAAGTACATTGACTAACCCCAAAAGAGCACACAAATACATAAACACACCTAAATATAAAAATGCTGTCGCTTCATTACCAAGCTTATCGATAGCTTCATCGAATTTTATAAGTGTTAGATTGTTAGCTGAAAATTCTACAACTGAGTCGCTGCTAGGATGAATCAAAAGAGTTATTTCATCATTGGTCTTCAGCCGAGATAAATTGTTTTTCAATTCACTATTTATCAACTCACCATCGATAAAATATCGTTTCGAATCGGAGCAATTCAAAACAACTTCTCTGTTTGCTGAGCGATTTTTTGTTATACGATAATCGATAAATTGAGTTTCTACAATAGTGCAGTTATCTCTCGTAACTTCCTGATTCCAATATTGCATACCGAAAGTAAAAACGCAACCTAAGAAAACACCTATAACAAGCAATAACACTGACTGTCCTAATGACAACGATTCATTTTTACTGGCTTTTTTCATAACATTGTCTCCGTTTAAATGTTCCTATTGCATAGTCATCATATAATAAAATTTCGAAAAAATCAATGCTTAGTTATACAAAAAAGAACGAAAGATTTACTCTTTCGCTCTTTCTTTATCTCAATCTAAAAATACCTTGGGCTGATTAACAGAGAATTTATATTCCTTGTCAAAATCATACATAGAACAAAGATTATAAGTCTTATCTGTGTTGTTAAATACTACGCTCCATGTTGTTGAGCAGATAAAGCCGTGAAGATCCTCGTTTTCAATATGTGTTGCATCAAGAATATCCATAGCCTCATCCTCGGTTACAATATAATTTTTGTCAGCGAGCATCTTCTTTGCTGTGTCGTATCTGTCGTGGCCTGCGCCATCGGGATCATCAACACCCTCTGAAAGCCAGAAGTTTGTTGCAATAAGTGTACCTGTTTCATCAGGTCTTAAAACAGTTGTTTCACCGTTAGCGTATTCAACAATTGCAGTTTTACCCTTGGCATCTGCTATCTGATAATGATAAGTACAACCAACACCGAGAAGGTCGTGCATATCGTAGCTGTTGAAAATTTCAATTGCCTCGTCAACATCTGCCGCATGGTCAAGTACAGTACGGATAATAGCAGTTGTGGTGATATCCTTCTTCTCTGTCTGCTGGAAGGTTTCGGGGGTTTCGAGCTCGAGTACACCGATAGAAAGGCCTTTTTCATTCATACCGTCAACGGGCATATAAGGAGCAATAAGAGTCAGAAGTGAAGTGAGCATATCTTCGGGCAGGAAGCTTCCGCCGTATCCCATAAAGTAAAGAGATACAGTTGAAATACTTGCGTATCCGTCTTCAGGGTGAGTCCACACTGTCATAGACGGTGAATCCATATAGTCATAGTTTCTCGCAAAAAGCTTGTCACCTGTGGGAGTTGTAGCATTAAAGGTAGTACAACCAAATGTAGGGATGTTTGTGATTTTATCAAAGAAGTTTGTAACACCCTCAACATCAATGTCAACATACAGACCTAAATTTGCAACGAGCTCTTTAGCTTCGGGGTTAAGCTGTAAAAATACATCTGCTATAGAATAGAGAATGAGACCAACAGTTGTTGAGTTACCGCTCTTGCTTTCGAGAAGAGTATCAAGGTCATAGTCGTATGTATAATCCATAATGTAGTAGTTATCGGCTACCTTATCAATAGATTCGAGTGTTTTAATCTGCTCTGTCCAGAGACCTGTTATTGAGCTGTACAAGCCGAGTACAACCGAAAGGATAACTGATAAAATTTTGGTAATAACGTTAAGTGCTGACATAAGTAATACTCCTTTGTTAATTTCTGTATTGCATTATAGCAAAATTTATTGTTAGTGTCAAATTGTGTTTATTTTCAAATAAAGAAAGCACCTTTCTTTCGATAAGTGCCTTTTCTTTGTGTTTTAAAAGCAATTTGGCAACAAATTATTTTTGATTTGATTTAGCGGTGTTTATAGACTTTATGAGTAACACCCGTATAGTAGAACAAATTCTATCTAACTTTTTATACTCTGCAACATCAAGGTATTCTGTTTTATATAACATTTCTAACCATTTGCCTGTTTCACTTGCTTCTTTTAAAGTAATCTGTAGTTTTGCAATAAAATCAGCTCTACCATGAGCATATTTACTTTCAGCTATGTTTGCACATATACTCGAAGCGCTTCTCCCAATTTGATTAGAAATAACTGTTTCTTTTCGCTCTTTAAGTTTTTTACAAAGATTCAAAACATCAACAGATAATTCCATTGATAAATCCCCGAGTTTGTCTTCTTTCATAATATCACCCAAACCCATTTTATAACAACAAACCATAAAAGTCAAATCCGTTTGCCCGAAGGGCAACTTCATTGTGCCATAGGCACACTTCATTGCGTAAGCACTTCATTTGTCGAAGGCAACTTCGTTTGTTTATGTCCGCAAGCGGACAATGAAGTTTACTGCAAGCAGTAAAATGAAGTACTCACTTCGCTCGTAATGAAGTTATGTCCTGCGGACATAAATGAAAAAACCTCGTTCATAGAACGAGGTTTTTTGTGTTTACAGGTCAAAATGGCAACAAGTCATTTTTGATTTGATTTATCAACTTGTTTCTTACTCTTTTCTTCAATTATTACTGCTATTGCAAAAATCAGCAAAAACACAGCAAAATATGCAGGGAGAACAAAAATCAAAAGAGAAATGCCGGTATAGAAAAGATTCTCACTGCTCATTAAAAATCCCAAAAAAGCCGCAATCAGACTAATTACTACAAGAACAATTCCGATAATACCAAGGATTTTCAGAGCTTTACTCATTTTATTATTAAGACAGGTCCATTTTTCTTTAATATACTTATCCTCTTTCATATTCTCACCTCAAATCCATTATACCACAGCAAGCTAAAAAGTCAATCCGTTTGCCCGAAGGGCAACTTCATTGTGCCATAGGCACACTTCATTGGCGTTGCCACTTCATTTACCGTCTGGTAACTTCATTCGTTTATGTCCGCTTTTCGGACAATGAAGTTGACAGCAAGCTGTCAAATGAAGTACTCGCTTCGCTCGTAATGAAGTTATGTCCTGCGGACATAAATGAAAAACCGACTTGTCGAAACAAGTCGGTTTTTGGCTGCGGAACTAGGATTCGAACCCAGACAAACAGAGTCAGAGTCTGCTGTGCTACCCTTACACAATTCCGCAACGAACATTTGATATTATACATATACGCATAGCATTTGTCAATAGTTTTTTGAAACTTTTTTAAATTATTTTTCTATGTGCTTTTTTGTAATTTAACCTCACTTCCTCGGTGGGTTAAAACTAAAATTCATCGTTAATTGCTTTGCATTACAATAAAAAAGTAGCAGACCTTAAATCTGCTACTTTATCTTTTTATTTGCCCTCGCCTGACAGGCATTACTTTTCTTATAAGAAAAGTAACCAAAACGCGATGTTATTTATTCAATAACTTCTTCTTGAGTACGGGCATCCATAAGCCAGCCTGTACTGTTCTATGGTCAAAACCACTCTGCTTGGGTTCTTTTGTCTCTACCCAGTCACTGAAGCAGTTTCTGTCCTTGGTATCCTTGAGATATGCAACGATTCTGTTTGAGAAAAGCTCAGTATTCTCATTTGTATCATCAAGACAAGCAGCCCAAAGCATCCAGTCGGTCTTTGTGAAGTTTTTTCTGTGATCAAGGGGCACACCATAAGCATTGAGCTCCTGACGATATTTCTCAGTCTCAGCCTTATAAAGTTCTTCGGGGAAGAGTTTGAAATCAAAGAGAATATCCCATACAAGGTTATACTTAAGGCTCCAGGTATCCTTACCGCCAATATTAAAGGGAAGATACTCTTTATCTGTCTTTGCAACCTTCATAAGCTCGGCAGCATACGCCTTAGCAACCTCATCATAGTCACGCTTAAGCTCGAGCTCCTTACAGATTCTGTCGAAACAAGCGATACCCATAATACCCTTAATAGCAAGGTTGACGTTCTTCTTGCTGTGACCTGCAAAGTCATCGGTGCAAAGCTGATTATCAAGAACTACACCCTTCTTCTTAAGATAGTCAGCCCAGGTATTGAGGCAATTCATATTATCCTTAAGGAACTGCTTATTACCTGTCATTATGTAGTATGCATAAGTGAGAATGAGCATATTGCCACACTCTTCAACAGGCATCTGGAACTGAGGCATATAGATATTGGTTGACTTCTCTTTATAGATTGTCTTGTAGCTGTATTTGTGGGGTTTGAGGTGAAGGTGAGGCTTAAGTGCATACACCTGACCGCAGGCAAGGGGGTATCTGCCTATATCGTGAGGTGCGAACTCCACATTCCAGAGATCACTCTCTGCGAAATGGAATATACCTGTAAGCATAGCCTTAACAAGCTCGGGAGCATAAAGCAGATACATAGGCATAGCAGGATATGATACATCAACAGTGTTTATACAGCCGTTTGAGTGACATTCCTTTGACATATAAAGAAGCTCACCGTCTTTGTTTCTGACTAACTTATGAGCAGCCAGAACCTGTCTTGCCGCAGCAATGAGAATAGCCTGATAATCCTTGCCGAATTCTTCTGCATCATCAAGAATAATCTTTTCCCAGACCTTTACTTTAGCAAGAATTTCCTCGCGGTTGTCCTTGCAGTATTTCATTGCTTCTTCTATTGTGGCAAACTTTTCTGCCCAGAGGCCCTTGAGCTTATCACCGAAATAATCTATAGAATAGACATCATCATATGCTATTACTGTCGAAAAAGCTGCTTCCTTGCATTTTTTAGCAGTAGCAGTTGACTTTATACCCTCTTTGCAAATGCCGTTTTCTTCACCCCAGAGGCACACATAGCCCCAATTGGCAGCATACTCGTCACCTGAATCATTGAGAGGCTTCTGCTTGGTAAGACCCATTTTTACAAATCTTACACCCTCAACAGAATCGCTGTATTTTGTCATTCTGCCCTTCCTTTTGCCCTGAACGAGTTCATCATAGGCTGTAAAGCAAACGCTCACATCATGAATCTCTCCGTCAAGGGACTTGATTTCAGTATCCAGGTATGCACACGGAACACTGAGAAGGTGGAAATCATCGAGAATAAACGGTGACCATGTGTTGAAAGTAAGACGTACCTTTTCATTTTCAAATATATAAGAGCTGATATAGGGGGTTATTGTATTGTCTTTCTGCTCTATAGCTTTTTCTTTGCCCTTGCCAAGGAAACGTAAGGTTTCACCGTCAACGGTAATCTTGCCTTCAATACGCTTTTTTATACCGCACCAAAGATAAGTATCACCATCAGTAAGCTTGTCCTGTCTTGACCAGATACTGAAATGAGGGTCAATAGTTGCAATAGGATAAGTCGGAAGTTTCATAGTTAAAATTCTCCTTAATACACCTGTCGGACTGTTGATCTGCATAAAGTCCGACATATATTATTGTTAATAGAGTTCTCTTGAAAATACAAAGAATATACTTGCTGCAAGAAGCACCTGAGCTGAATAATAGGTTACGATGTTAAAAATTCTCATACCTCTCTTAACAGGCTTATCATCGGTAAGCATAATGCCGAGAGTAGCATCTGAAAGGAAGAATAATACTGCACCCAAACCAACTGTTACAGCAATCATAGCCATATTATCGTTAACACCGAAGGCGATTACATCAATAACTAATCTTACAGCCTTAGCGAACATTGTTGCAAGCACAACACCGTAAGCTAAAAGTCCGTAAACCATTGCACCTTTTCTCTTGAATGCATTTGTTTTAATGCAATAAATAACAGCAATAGCAACGATAAGAGCAATTATAAGCAATTCATACCAGACAAAAACACCGGAGCTGTATGCAGTAGTGTAAATTGCTCTCTGAATAGCCATGATGTAATATACGTGACCTACAAGAAACGCAATAACACCGAGAATGAAAGGTAACATCTTTGTGGTCATAGCGTGAAGCAATAAATCACCTGCCATACCAAATACAAGTCCCCATATCATATAATCAGCAAAAAGTGTGTTGTTTCCTGTTTCCTTGGCAGCGAAAACGCCACAAAGCACAAATAAAAGTGAACAAATAACCTTGGTAATAAATGACTGCTTGCATCTGTCAGGCCAATAGTATTTAAGGAATAAGGCTACTAACGGAATTTCAGCCACAACAGCGGCAATAAATAAAATTTTAAACATAATGTTTTCTCCCCTCAATTAATTATTTTTTCTTGAATCTGTGTAACGGTCTGTCAACATTTATCTTGCCTCTCTGCACTGCATCAACAATAGGCAATACACGAGGAAGAGCTTTGCTTACAGCTGTCTGCACAACGGGCTGTTTTATGACATCTTTGACGGTATTCTTGAGAGACTCAGCCAAAACTGCCGCATCAGGTACTGATGAAGGACGCATAATAACATTATCCCCGTTGAACTTGAAATTGATAATTCTTTCAGCAACTGCTTCAATACAGCGTATGTGAACCTCGAGCTCATTTTCACTGTTCCAGCAGCCTGTTGCACAGCTTGTAAAGGGCATACCGCCAAGGACTATATCATCCCAACGGTATTCACCGTCAAGACCGATTGCAATGCTGTTTATCTCATCACCCTCAGCCCAGCTCATCTGCATATCATTTTCACGGAAGTTGAAGGTGACATCACTTATGTTACCTGCTTTATCAGCTGCAATAAACATTGCAGGCAGTGGTACAACACTTACGGGATAGCCAATTACATTTACAACAACGGGCTTTCTGAATTTAATCTTCTTGCCCTCAATTCTGCTTTCGAGTGCAAGTGAACGAGGCTTGGGCTCAGCTTTAGGAAATGCAGGAGCTGTAACCTTTATGCTTTCGGCCTTTTTGTCGGGCTTGATAAATGCTTTCGGAATGTGATTCCATATAACATCACGCATTCCCTGTTCATTAATTTCACCGCCGGTCATACTTATACAAGCATCATAGTCGGGGAATACCATACCAAACTGACAGAACATACCGTCTGCGCGGTAGGAATTTTCTACACCTGCATTTCTCCAGAAGCAGTAGCCGTAACCTACAACTGAGTCCGAAGTATCACTTGTTCCGGAGTTATCAGCGTGGAAAGCAGTAGCTTCTTTTACCCACCACTCGGGAATAACCTGCTTACCGCCGAATTTACCCATCTGCTGATAGCAGTATGTAAACTTGGCAAGGTCCTCACCTGTAATCATAAGGCCCCAACCGCCTGCCTCTATACCTCTGGGACATTTTTCCCAGAAAGGCTCGCTCATACCAAGAGGCTCGAAAAGACGGGGTCTGAGATAATCAATAACGCTCATACCTGTGAGCTTATGTATACAGCAGCAAAGCAGATACATATTTTCACTGATATAAAGGAACTCCGTGCCCGGCTCTGAAATCCAGGGTGATTCCATAATATCATCAAACCAACGGTCCTTTGTTCTGTCAAGGAAGATGCTTACATTTTTGCCGCTTCGCATTGTAAGCAGATCTTCAATTGTCATTTCCTCAAGATACTCATCAGCTTTGTCAGTTCTTGCTTCAGGGAAGATATCAACAAATCTTGTGTCAACAGTAAGATATCCCTCCTCTACGGCAAAGCCGATTGCTGTTGACGTAAAGCTCTTTGACACTGAATACATCATATGTCTGTGCTGAGGAGTAAAGGGATCTCTGTAAATTTCGCAGGCTATTTTTCCGTGACGGATAACAGTTATTGAATGAAGCTCTTTTTTCTTTTCAAGGCACTCATCAATAAACGCCTGGATTTCATGGGATGAAACGCCGACTTCCTCGGGGGTCTTAGCGTATTCGATCCAGTTTTTCTTAGCTTTTGCCATATATTCTACCTCCTGAAATAATGTTTTCTTTAAAATACTGAGGAGTTTATTCTTCTCCTTATTTTTTCTTACCTTTTTGCATTTTGTATGTGTATATCTGTGCCGCAAGTATTGCTATACCCACTAAAACAGCTGCAGCCACCTTGCCGCCAGTGATATTCAGAGCGCCCTTCTGAGTATCTTCACCTTGCTTCGGAGTCAGATTGTTTATGGAAAGAAGCAGAGATGAATAAGCGCTTTGCAATTCATCACAGGATGCGACTCCGCCTTTAACGAGCGCTCTTGCCGTTTCTATGCTGTCGGCAAGATTTTCTCTGCTCACCTGAGAATACTCATCTGCATTGATTTTATCTGCCTTTTCAAGCAGAACAGCAAGATTTTCTCTGATCTCAACTACATTGTTTTTATAATTAATAAATGCTTCAAGATTATTCGTCTCTATTATGCTGAAATTTTTCTTTATAAGGTCGTTCCATCCATCCTCACTGTCGCTTCTCTGACCGCATAAAGCAGGATTGTACATAGGAGCAATTACCCTTTTATCCGCATAAAGATTGTTGCAGATTCCATCGTACATAACATTGAAGTAATTTTTGCTCTGCATCTGAACAGCAGGAAGATGAGAAAGCTTTTTTACAAAACTGCGCACGGTAAAAACATTAAAGCTTGAGCAGACACCTATAACCGAAGGCTCGACATCTTTAGATGCAACCCACTTATTGATATTTTCTGCACTGTCTTTGATTCTCAGATATGCTTTTGAAAGCGCATCTTCAGCTTGGAGCAAATCATAAATTTCATCCTTGAGAACAGGCTCAAAATCGAGTATAAGCACATCATCTTCACCGAGAAGAGAAAGCATATCTTTGAGTGCTGTCCCTTTGACTTCGCTTTCATTTTCACCGCAAAGCAGAAGTTCACCAGTATCCGATTTTCTTATATTCGCACTGACAAAATCGGCACCCTTGCTGAAGGCTGACAAAACCGCCTCTTCTGAATTTGCTTCATATACGGCAGTGTCCCCTCTGTAGGAAATGCAAAGCAATTCCTCAAACGAAGAGTATGAAATTTCGTTTTCTGCATATGCAGGCAAAAGGAAGTTTCCGCCTAAAGCAAGGCAGAAGATAACTAATAAAAATGATCTGATTTTATTTATCATATTAATACCTTTCGGGCAAGTTTCATATATAGTTAATAATAACATAAAAGTTATATCTTGGCAACAATTTTTAGTGATATTTTTCTTACAATTTAACCTCTGTAAGCTCTTCAATTTTCATTTCACTTTCGTTTACAAAACAGTCAACAGCGATAATGTTTACCCCCTCATCGCCAGCCTTTCTTAAAGCCTTTGCAAAGGCAGGGTCATGATCTTCATTGGGCTCAAAATACAGCACATTTTTCATCTGCACTACAAATATTATATAGGCTTCGTAACCGTCTTTTATACATTCTATCAGCTCACTGACGTGTCTTGCGCCTCGCTCTGTGGGGGCATCAGGAAAAGACACCACGTTGTTGTTTTCAAGTGTCACACCTTTGACCTCAATGAAAGCCTTTTTATCTTTATATTCACAGTAAAAATCAAAGCGTGATGAGCCGTATCTGCTTTCAGGTTTAAGAAGCTTTATATTTCTGAACAGACCACCGTTTTTAAGCCACTCACCTACCGCTTTGTTGGGCGCCTGAGAATCCATATTGACCATCCTCTCGCCTTTTCTGACAGCTACGAGAGAATATCTGTATTTTCTCTTTGGATTTTCGCTGTCTTCAAGCCACACATCCGCTCCCGGTATAAGAAGCTCCTTGCATCTGCCTGTATTTTTCACGTGACAGTAAATCTCTTCACCGTCAAGATTCACCTTCGCCACAAATCGGTTGGGTCGCTCAATAAAAGTTGCTTTAACTGTTTTATTATATTTCATAGTCTACCTCTTATATACAAATGAGTCGGCATTGCTACCGACTCATTAATTTTAGTTTATATTCAGCCTTGTGTCAAGATAATTATTTATCGAAAACCTTGCTTAAAGCCTTGTTTCCTGTTGACATAAGACTGTCAAGACCCTTTTCGAATACGGACTTATTTTCCACATTGATGATACCGGCATTGACAAGTGCAGTTTCAAGAGCTTTTGAAGCCTCATCCCAATCTTTTTCAACTATGATTGTTTCAGCTTTAACCTTTTCGCAGAGAGCTACAGCAGCTTCAATTTCAGCAATATTTTCCGCTGTAAGACCGCTCTTATCCATCTTTCTATAATCACGGATTCTGTTATCAACAGTTCTCGTATATCTTTCTCCGTTATACTGCGGATAAGCAGGATTTGAATAAACATCAATCATATTATCGTCTGTCATAAGCTCGATTGCAAGATCAATTGCAATATTGTTATACTGCAGATCCATATGTGACTGATTTTTAAAGTACCAGGTTGTACAGGGCAGAAGTCCCGCTGTGGGGTCAACAGTGCCGTCGGGTGATAAGTGGTTATGGCCCGCATCTGAGCAATAGGTACCCACTGCCTTGTAGCTTTCACCGAAGGTTGTGCCGAGATCAGCAAACCTGGCACCCATTGATGTTGATGTACACTGAAGGATTCCATCTGAGTTTACGGTTTTATAGTCCTTGCTGAGTGGGAAAAGTTCAAGCCCGTAGCAGACTATATCATAAATCTGAGTGCCGTTTGCAATGAGCTTTTCGGTGTTGCTTTTAAAGTTGGCTCTTGCCTGCATAAATCTGTCAACCTTATCTGCTATGGTTTTGAATTCAGGCTGTGACAGCCACTTTTCACGTGCCTGGGCATAGTATTCATCGGGACAGGTTGCCCAGAGCTGAGTTGATGTTCTGAGAGCACCCTCCACAAGTCCCTCTGAAAGTCCTACGATTGCACCCTTAAGCACTTTTTCAGGAAGCAGAAAGCGAAGGGCTATACCTATAAGATCAGCAAGATATCCCTCACCTAAAAGTACAGGCAGAAGCTCACTGTAAAGAACGGAGTTATCCTCTGTACTGAGATTTGCAGTGTAAAGATCACCTACTATATCACTTCCGTCTATAGCCGGTACGATATAAACAATCTTTTTAATAAGCTCATGATCCTGAGGGAACATATCAAGATATGACACTGCAACCGAACCGCCCATACTGATAGGGCAAAGATTAACCTTGGTTGCACCGGTCTGAGGCAAAACTGTTTCAGTTATAAACTTGTGAAGCTCTTTTGTCGTTGTTTCAATATCGCCTACCGAATCATAGCCGAAAACATACATCATATCCTCGCCGATTATATCCTTGCATCTTTGCATCGGCATTCTGTTATAATACATGCTTTTGACATCCTCAGGCATTTCCGACATAGGACACGTATAGTGCATAGGTCTTACATCGTATTTGTAATTTCCCTCATTATCCTTCTCGATAGCCCAAAGAAGCTTACTTCCGCCCTCTCGCATAGCGTCCTTGAGTCCACTGTCTTTACGTGTAAAAACAGAAAGAAGAAGCTTTGGAATAACAGGCCTGAGCGCTGCTTCGATATCAGTTTCCAGAGGCCAACCCGTAGCCTTTCCGCCCTCTTTATCCTGCATTATAGTACCGTCTTCACTATAAACATAAGTGTCATTCTGACCGATACCGTGTAAAAGCACAACAGGTGTATCCTTGTCATAAAGAGGCACATAACCGCTTTCAGCTGATGCTGACACACCGAAAGGCACACAGGCAAAAATCATCATAACAGCAAGAATAACACTGACAGTCTTCTTCATTTTCATTCTCTCCTTTGAATATTTCTTGATTTTATTATTGCACTCTAAGAATTATTTGTCAATATATTTACAGCTTAATTGATTCAAAAAAAATTGAGAGCATTACAAAAACACTCTCAATTAATTATTAAAATATACTTTCAGCTATTCTTACGCCTTCCATAGCGTCTTTTGCATAATAGTCAGCGCCTATCATATCTGCATATTCCTTTGTCAGCACTGCTCCACCCACCATTACTTTGGTATCGGGAAGTTTTTTTCTGATAAGAGCAACCGTTTCTGCCATTGCTTCGGTGGTAGTTGTCATAAGTGCGCTGAGTCCCACAAGCTTAACGGCGTTTTCTTCGGCGGCAGCAACAACGGCTTCAGGCTCAACATCCTTACCTAAATCGATAACATCATAGCCATAATTTTCAAGAAGCACCTTGACGATATTCTTTCCGATATCGTGAATATCACCCTTTACAGTGGCAACGATAATTTTTCCCTTGCTTTCGCTCTTAATGTCACCCATTGCTTCCTTGACAGCGTCGAAGGCTTTCGATGCCGCTTCTGCAGCCATAAGAAGCTGCGGCAGATACATAGTCTTTTTTTCAAAGCATTTACCAACCTCATCGAGAGCAGGTACAATTTCGCCATTAATAACATCAAGAGGAGCCTTGTTCTTAAGAAGCTCCCTTGCAAAGCTGTAGGCTTCATTTTTTATACCCTTTATAATGGCACGCTGAAGCTGACTGTTATACTCAGCACTTACCTTTTCTGCAGAGGAGGCAATAACGCTTTCACTTTTTATATCCGAAGCAAAATCTATATAGTTCATACACCCTTTATCCATGCCCTTAAGAGCCCTATAGGTGTAATAGCTCTGCATCATGGCTATGGAATAAGGATTCATAATAGCGCAATCCAGACCCATATTAAAGGCAAGAGACATAAAGATGCTGTTAACCTCATCTCTTCTGGGAAGCCCAAAGGATATATTCGATACTCCGAGACTGGTTTTAACGCCAAGACTTTCTTTTATAAGCTTTACACTTTCAAGAGTTATCTTACCGCTGTTATCGTCAGAGGATACTGTCATAGCGAGAGGATCAACTATAATTTCTTTCTTGTTGATACCGTATTTTTCACACTCACGTATAATCTTTTCAGCTATTGCACATCTGCCCTCTGCCGTATCGGGTATACCGTTTTCGTCGATAGTAAGAGCAATAACACATCCGCCGTATTTTTTCACCAGAGGCAGAATTGCATCCATACTCTCCTGCTTTCCGTTAACAGAATTTATAAGAGGCTTACCGTTATATATCCTCATTGCCTTTTCGAGAGAAGACGTTTTGACACTGTCAAGCTGCAAGGGCAAATCCAGCACACTCTGCAGTTCCTTGACAGCAGTTGTGAGCATAGCATCTTCGTCTATTTCCGGCAGACCTACATTAACATCGAGTATCTGCACACCCTTTTCCTGTTGAGCAATGCCCTCAGCCAGAATATAACCTATATTGCCGTCACGTAAAGCCTGCTTGAACTTCGGCTTGCCGGTAGGATTGATTCTTTCACCTATGAGTACAGGTTCTTTGCCGATTTCTACCGCGTGAGTATAGGAAGACACCATTGTAATATTTTTATTTTCGGGAGCTTCATAAGGTAAACTCCTTGTCTTTTCCACAGTTTTTCTGATATATTCGGGAGTTGTACCGCAACAGCCGCCAAGAACAGACACACCCATAAGGGCAATTTCTTTCATAATATCAGAAAATTCATCAGAAGATACATCAAAAACTGTCTTACCGTTTTCAGTTCTCGGCATACCTGCGTTAGGGCTCACAACCACCGGAATTGAAGCATACTTCATATAATCCTTGGCAACCTCCATCATCTGCTTCGGGCCAAGAGAGCAGTTCATACCTATAGCATCCGCACCAAGGCTCTCAAGCATAGCAATCATAGCCATAGGATCAGCGCCTGTCATAAGCTTTTTATTTTCATCAAAAACATTGCTGACAATTATAGGAAGCTTTGTATTCTCCTTACAGGCAAGAACAGCAGCCTTTGTCTCATAGCTGTCGTTCATTGTCTCAATTATAACAAGGTCAGCTCCGTATTTTTCACCAAAAACAGCAGTTTTTCCGAAAACATCTACTGCATCTTCGAAGCTCATATCACCAAGAGGCTCAAGCATTTTACCGAGGGGACCTATATCAAGAGCAATAAAGCACCTTTCTTTATCACCCTCAAACTCAGCTATTGCTTTTTTTACATTTGCAATAGCTGAAGCTACAATTTCTTCTAAGTTGTCAAACTTCAGACAGTTTGCACCGAAGGTGTTAGATGTAATTATATTGCTTCCCGCATTAAGATAGCTGAGATGTATATCTTTAATTATCTCGGAGTGAGTTATATTCCACAGCTCAGGCAATTCACCTGCTTTTAAGCCTTTTGCCTGCAGAAGAGTACCCATACCTCCGTCAAAATATAAACGTTCTTTGCCTAACAAATCTTTGATATTCATATTATTCACCTCTTATCCCCACAAAGGCCGTTACAGTTTTTATTGGTGCCATCATAAGTGAATTGTTAAGAGTTATACCGAGCCTTCTTTCTGCGTCAAGAAAAATCAGAATATCCTTCTGATACTCAAGGCTCACTCCTCCGTATCCCGGAGAAAAACGAGGTCTGGACTTTCTGTTACCAACACAGCTTTCATTTACCTCATCACACCAGACTTCTATTGCAGAAGATGCTATACAATCACATATCATACCCTTGGCAGGTGAAATCTTGCTGTATCTCATAATGAGCCTGTCAACACCCACACCTGCAGTTGCAGCAAAAATAACTGCACTTTTGCAGTCCTTTAAATTTTTGCAGAGATTCTCGTTTTCTATTCTGCAAAAGCCGAAATCAACTGCACCATCTGAAACTGTAACCGGTATTTCTTTAAAAGCAGCCTTATATAAAGCTGCTTTTTTGTATTCTCTTAGACATTCCTCATATATTTCATCCAACTCTTCACTCGGAATGCCTTTTTTGTAACCCATGTAGCGAAGTGCTTCTTTTTTATCCGGCTCTATATCATCGCCGTTTTTAGAAAGAAAATTCAAAGCACCAGAATTCATAGCCCATAATTCCTCATTCATAATTACTTGATTATTGACGAAACGTTATCCTGAATCTCCTTTGCTACATCAGGCTTATTCATAGAATAAACGTGCACTGCATTTATACCGTTGGCATAAAGATCAATAATCTGCTGAGTTGCATAAGCAATGCCCGCCTGTTTCATCTGCTCGGCATCATCACCGTATTTGTCAACTATTCTGCAGAATCTCTGCGGCAGTGCTGCACCTGAAATACGGCAGATTCTCTTGATTGATTTCGGGTTGGTAACAGGCATAATGCCTGCAACAACCGGAACATTTATGCCGGCTTCTCTGATACGATACATAAAATTGTAAAGTATGTCGTTATCAAAAAACATCTGAGTTACAAGAAAATCTGCACCCGCATCAACCTTTTCTTTAAGGTAACGTATATCATCAAATGAAGTTGCGCTTTCGGGGTGGCTTTCAGGATAACAAGCTCCTCCGATACAGAAGCCTCCGTAAGCTTTGATTTCAGCAGTCAGCTCTGATGCATAATGATAGTCGAGATGGTCTCTTGACATACCCTCAGGCATATCTCCACGAAGGGCAAGAATATTGCTGATGCCTTTATTTTTTAAGATTTCAAGCTGTTTATGTATTTCATCCTCAGTTGAAGAAACACAGCTCAGGTGTGCTAAGGTAGGCACACCGAAGTTTTTCTGGAGATTTTCGGCAATGTTGGCTGTAAATTCACTTGTGCCTCCGCCTGCACCGTAAGTAACAGACATATATGACGGCTTCAATAAAGCAATCTCCTGAGTAGCCTCTTTTACAGATTCAAAGTTATCACTTGTTTTAGGAGGGAAAACCTCAAAAGAAAGGGATGGCTTATCCCCTTTTATAATATCTATAATTTTCATTTTATCATCTTCTCAAATTATGAGGTTAATTCATAATTCCTCATTCATAATTCATAATTAGTTTTTCAGTGAGTGCATAGGCGCAGGTATTCTACCGCCTCTTGAAATAAAGTCAGCACTTGAAAATTCGTGTACGGGCATAACGGGAGCTGAGCCTAAAAGTCCGCCGAATTCGATAATCTCGCCAACCTTTTTACCCATAGCAGGGATTATTCTTACAGCTGTTGTTTTGGTGTTAACTACACCGATAGCTGCTTCGTCGGCAATAATTGCAGAAATTGTTTCAGCTGAAGTGTCACCGGGTACGGCAATCATATCAAGACCAACGGAGCATACACATGTCATTGCTTCGAGCTTATCGAGTGTAAGAGCATTTTTAAGTGCCGCCTCAATCATACCCTCGTCTTCACTGACGGGAATAAATGCGCCTGAGAGACCACCTACGTGGTTACTTGCCATAACACCGCCTTTTTTAACGGCGTCATTAAGAAGAGCAAGTGCAGCAGTTGTGCCATGGGTACCGCAGACTTCAATGCCCATTTCTTCAAGGATTCTTGCAACACTGTCGCCTTTTTCAGGTGTGGGAGCAAGTGAAAGGTCAACAATACCAAAGGGTACACCGAGTCTTCTTGAAGCTTCAGATGCAACAAGCTGACCCATACGTGTGATTTTGAAGGCGGTCTTTTTGATTGTTTCAGCCACAACGTCAAAGGGCTCACCTTTACATTTCTGAAGAGCGTGATATACAACACCGGGGCCGCTTACACCTACATTGATTACACATTCAGCTTCTCCGACACCGTGGAAAGCACC
>JAZQUF010000069.1:0-8548 GCA_045631165.1 Acutalibacteraceae bacterium | reverse complement strand
TAACATCTGTCTTAAGGGCAACAACTGCATTGTCGATATCGGGAGTAACCTTATATGAAGCGATGTAGTTCTCACTCACTGCTTCCATCCACACTGTCTGCCAGATACCTGATGTTGAGGTGTACCAGAAACCATGAGATTCACTTGCCTGCTTACCTCTGTTCTGCCAGCCCTCGTCTGTGGGGTCATAAACTCTGACAACAAGCTCGTTTTCACCGTCGATGAGTGCATCTGTAATGTCAATAACAAACGGACAGTAACCGCCAACGTGTGAGCCGACTTCCTTTTTGTTGACATAAACTTTGCATTCCCAATCTACTGCACCGAAATGGAGAAGTGTTCTCTTATCCTTGAAGGACTCGGGAAGAGTAATCTTTTTTCTGTACCAGAGACGGTCTTTTGCGCTGATTCTCTTACACACACCTGAAAGACAGCTTTCTACTGCAAAAGGTACGCGGATTTCATCCTTATATTCATCACACCATTCGATATCGCCTGTGATAGCGAAATCAAACATGCCGTTGAGATTAACCCAATCTTCTCTGACCATCTGAGGTCTGGGATATTCGGGCAAGGGCATATCGCACATAGCCTGATCTGCCCAACGAGTTTTTAATGTCATCATTATATATATCCTCCTATCTTTTACTTAATATATGCTGTGCTTACCCAGCCTGTATAACCGTAGGTTGTATCCTGAACATATACCCAACCTGATACGCCTGACTTATAGCCGATAACCTTAACGGGATAGCTGATAGGTACGAGGCCAACAATGTCATAGCTTGTTGAGGGGCCTTTTCTTACATTAAGACCGTTGGTTGTATATTTGATTTCAGCAGTTGCATATTTCTTATCGGGAGTAACTGTGCCTGACTGCACAACGCTATCACTCTGCGGTCTTTCATTTGCAACATAGTTTGCACTCACCCAGCCGTATACACCATAACGATTACTCTTGATGTATAAGAAGCCGTTTTCCTTAGGAAGTACAACAACATCTGCACCCTTTGAAAGAGAAAGGACTTTATATGACTCTGTTGTGGGCTTACTTCTGAGAGTAAGTCCTTCAACTGTAACATAAGCTGTATAGCTCTTTGAAAGATATGAAACAGGCTTTTTGACCTCTACGTCGTTGATGCCGAAGCCTTCTGTTACATTTGGCTTAGTTGTTGAAGCAGGCTTTGTAGTAGCCGGTTTAGTTGTAGAAGCTGCCGGTTTTGTAGTTGTCGGCTTAGTTGTTGTTGCCGCGGGTTTGGTAGTTGTTGGTTTAGTAGTTGTAGCCGCCGGTTTTGTTGTTGTGGGTTTTGTTGTTGTCGATTCTGTTGTGGTCGGCTTTGTTGTAACCTCAGTAGTTGTTTCGGTGGTAATTTCTTTTGTAGTTGACTCAGTTGTTGATTCAGCAGTAGTTTCAGTAGTTGACTCCTCTGTTGTGATTTCAGTTGAGTCATCTTCAACAGGTGCTATATAAGGCATCACTGTACCGTCGTTTTCATAGTAGTAATAGTTACCCTCGTCATCCTTATAAATCTTTTTGCCGTTATCGCCTATGAACTCTTCCGGTCTGCTTTCTGTCCACTCAGCTTCAGTTGTATTTTCATCAGTAGGGTCTTCTTCACTTGTGCTTTGCTGAAGATCCGGATCAACATAGATGTATGTTACACCGTCATCGTCACAGAAATAGTAGTTTCCTTCTTCATCGAGATATATTTCATCACCGTTATCTGTAACAAACACCGGCTTCTTGTTATCTCCGAAAAGCTCACCGAGTACGGGTATCTTATTGTTCTTAACAGCATAAACACAAGCGAAAAGCACGAGAACTATTGCAACAGCAATACCCAATACGCCCTCAATCTTTATACCGTCAATACCTTTTTTCTTACCCTTTGCAGGCTTTTTCTTGTTTTCTTTTTTATCAGGTGATATTTTCTCCAGATTAGCCTTTGCCTGCTTTTTCTGACGAAGCTCTTCATTTTTAGGAGCTGACTTGTTAACCTTGATAAGTTCGGGAGCATTCTTTGGTCCTGCATAAACAACATTCATTTCAGGCACTCTTATATCAAGAGACTCTGTTGCTTTCTCTGCTTCTTCCTGCTCATTTATATCCTCTGAGGAGTAAGAATAAATATCCTCACCTGCATCTTTGTCAGCATTCTCATCGTCAGCCTTATCATTGACCTGCTCTGACGGTACTTCTGCAATTACCTCAGGCTCCTCTACAGGCTCTTCAGCTACCTCAGCATCTGTCTCTGTCACAGGTTCCTCACTCTTCACGGAATGGTCAGGCAATTCAATATGCTCAGGTGCCTTGATGGGTTCGGCTATATAATCCTCAAACTCGGGAAGGCTCATAACAAACTCTACTTTTTCTTCTGTAGGGTCAACCTCAAGTTCTTTAGCAGTCTCATTCTGAACAGTTTCTTTCTTTTCTTTTTCTATGTTACCCTTGAAAACGTTATAAACATTCTCAACCACAGCATCATTTTCCTGCGCTGCGTCGTTTTCATCGCCAATTGAGATAATCATACCGCAATTAGGACAAAACTGAGCACCGTTTTCCAGTTCGTTTCCGCAAAAACCGCATTTCATAAATATTCACTCCCATATATTTTAATCATTTTTCCTTAGTATTTTAATCATACCTATAGATATTACTATATTATCATAAGCTATCGTTTTTTTCAAGGGAAAACTTATAGAATTTGATATTAATAATTAGCCTGATATAAATAAAAAAACTAAAAGAGGCACCCTACGATGCCCCTTCTGTCAATCAATATCTGAATTTAATAGCTTTGCAGATTTTCTCAAGGAAAAGTGTCATAAACACAATCTGTAGCACACTCATAATCAGTGCCTGAGGGATACGAGAAATGAAAATGGCTGAAAATTCACTACCGTAAACCATAGAAATCCAATATGAGTTCATCAGAAGTGTACATACAAGCTGTGATGTCAACACACTCAAAACGATACGAATGGCTCCGCCTTTTTTAGAAAGGAACAAACCATAAATGATACCCGACACCGCAGCTGTTACAGTAAATCCCGGGAAATACGCACCGCCTGCAGGGAAGATAATTGCCCCGAGGAAGTCACCCAATGCATAGACAGACACACCACCCATTATGCCGAAGCGTCTTGCGGCAATAACAACGGGTATGAATGACATTGAAAATCTGAGACTTTCCGACACGGGAATGACGAGATATCTTGCTAAAATAATCTGCATAGCGGTCAGCAGTGCAAGACAAGTGAGGGTAAAGAGATTGTTTTTGCTGTTTTTTTTCATAAATAAAAAACCTCCATTTGCCCACACAGTGAAAAATAGAGGTAATAAGCCTATTTGTCACAGCGGGATGCGATTTATATACCGCAAGCAAAGCTTTTCGTCCCCGAAGCAACTCCCCGTCTTCAAGGCACTGTAGCGCATATAAATCTACTCTGTTTGTTTACCCTACAACTATAACACTATAAAAGTGATATGTCAACAAAAAGCGACATTTTTTGTACGCGCCAAAGAGAACAAAAAAACGGCAGGGTTTATCCCGCCGCTTTAAGTGTATTATTTAACTGTGACTTCTACAATATTACTTATTCTGACTCCGTCTTCGGTATCTAAAATAACATTCAGATTAACCATAAAGTAATATGTTGTACCGCTTTCGAGATTTTTAACAGTTACTTTTTCCTTTTTATCCGCATAAGCACTTTTGCCTTTACCTGCCTCCAATTCCTCTTTAGAGGTACTGTATGATACATAATATGGAGCATCGGGTCCGCATGAATCCCAGGTGAGCTTTACTACACCCACATCTGTTGACTCAGCCTTTAAGTTTGCAGGTGCTGTAGTGAGAGTATACGATGAAAATGCCACACTTTCGCGTCCGAAAGCCACATTGCCCTTGCTGTCTTTATAATAGGGCTGAAGCTTATATTTAATATTCTGTCCTTTTTCAAGATTTTTGAAGGTGTATGTTGTCTTGTTTTTAACGGAAGCTACTCTGACATACTTCTTTGTCTTTGTGTTATACTTGTAAACTCTGCATCCGTTTGCGCCCTCGGGATTTTCCCAGGTGATTGTTATGCTGTTAAGGGTTGCTGTGTCATCGCATTTGGTTACTCTGACTAATTTGGGTATTGCAAGATTTTTCTTCTCCACTTTACCGCAAAGACTGCATTTTCTTTCTTTTACACCTGCAACAGTATAGGTTGATTTGCTCTTTACTTTCCATTCGCCGAATTTATGACCCTCGGTGTTTTTGGCAATCTTGTATGAATATGAATCACCGCAGTCACAAGTGTATTTATATGTGCCACCCTTTGTGCAGGTCACACTTCCGTTTTTTCTGTATTTGTGTTCATGATTGTAATAGAAATGAACAGTAACACCCTTTTTGTCGAGCTCAGCTTTGTCACTTTCTGTTACAACCTTCTCCCACTTTTCTTCTGAGCCTACAAAATATATATCCTTAAGAAGAGGCATCTGATTTAATATGTCATCATAAAAAAGTATACTTTCAGCAGGTATAGTATTGAAATATATCTCTTTTACATTTTCGCATCTCCAGAAAAAGTCACTCGGACAAATATATTCCCAGGGATATTTTGATGTGTCTTCGAAAACTATAGTTTCTAATTTATCGCAGTTAGAAAAAGCTCCACCTTCATCTGTATCTGCATTTTCAGGAATCACTACTTTTGTTAAAGCAGTTTTTTCAAATGAGCTGTCACCTATATATTTAACAGTTTCTGATAATTCGAAAGAAGCAAGCTTTTCACAACCGTAAAATGCCAAGTCACCTATTTTTGTGATATCACCTTGCACAACAACTTTTTCGAGATTTTTGCAATCATAGAAAGCTCTTTCGGGTATATCTGTAACACCCGCAGGCAATGTAATAGATTTTAATGCTTCCATACCCTTAAAGGCACCATAGCCTATTCTTTCAAGCTCAGCGGGAAGATAAAGTTTTTCAACACTCGGGAAGAAATTGAATGAAAAGTCATTGATATACTTAACAGTACCCGGGATAGATATTGTTTTTACACTCGGATATTTCTGTCCGTATCTCGCATAATGAATTTCATCGCCGTCGTGTTCGTCGAAGTTTGTCATAATGGTCTTAACTTCAATACCGTCTATCTCGTCAACGATATTGATTTTAGTTGTTGTTTCGGCTAAGGTTTCATCTTCGATAAAGTCTGTTACCGCATAGTGCTCACCGTAATCTAACCTATCATAATAATACTTCTGACTTGTCAGCTCATAAACTACATTATCGATTACTACCCTTTCCTCTGCGGCACTTGCACTGAAGCATACCGACAGTGCAAGCATCATCATAACGGTTGAAAGTAAAGTGATTATCTTTTTCATATTTTTCATCCTTCCTTTGGTATTTCTTACCATCTGCATAATATCACTTCTTTGTGTAAACTGAGTGTAATATTTTTGCAGTTTTTGTTTATATTTTTGCTTTTAAATTACACATTTGTCACTGTTAATTCTCTATGAGATTTAAGTGGTGGAGGGCGGCTCCATAGCCGAAGCCTGAGGGCTTCGGCACAGCGACAAAAGTCGCTGCAAACCGCACCAAAGTGCGGTTTGATGGAGCCGCCGCCCACCTCTTGCAGAAACTTCCCCGCGTACACCAAAAAAACTTTAATTTATATCACATTTTCCATTGACTTTAGCACACTAATGTGTTAGAATACTGACACGTTAAAACGATTGGAGCGTAAATGCTATGCGAAAACATCAGAAAGAAAATATCGACACCCTCTTCAAAGCTATACTTTCACTTGAAAATATAGAAGAATGCTACAGCTTTTTTGAGGATGCCTGCACTATACAGGAGCTTGAATCTATAGCTCAGCGCTTTGAGGTTGCACAGCTTCTCTCTTCAGGCAAAAGCTATGCCGAAGTCAACAAACTCACAGGCGCAAGCACTGCCACCATATGCCGAGTAGGCAAGTGTGTGAATTACGGCACAGGCGGATATAAAACTGCTATTGACAGATTAGATAAAAAGGATTGATTTTATGCTTAACGAAAAGATATTAAGAAACGACGAAAAGGCTGTTTACAATCTTCGCTCACTTTACAGAAGATTCGGCTATTCAAGATTTAAGATGAGCAAGTTCGAGGAATATGACCTGTATGTAAGAAACAAGGATTTCCTCATCAGCGACGGTATCATCACCTTTACCGACACAAACGGCAGACTCCTCGCCCTCAAGCCCGACGTTACACTTTCAATTATTAAGAATGCCAAAGATATTAAAGGTCAGGTTGAAAAGCTCTATTACAACGAAAATGTTTACCGTATCTCAGGTGACTCACACTCATTCAAGGAAATCACTCAGACAGGTCTCGAATGCATAGGCGATGTGAGCATTTATGATATCTGCGAGGTGCTCTATCTTGCAGTTAAAAGCCTAGAAAGTATCGACGAAAATTATATCATTGATATCGCTCACGCAGGCCTTGTATCAGCTCTTATTAAAAAGTGTGAGCTTACTGACGATATCAGAAGCAAGGTATTTGAAAGTATTCAGAATAAAAGCATAGATGAAATCACTTCTATTTTCCAAAATGAACTTATGACAAAGTTCTCTTATGATATAATTTCAAAGCTTGTTTCTACTTATAAGAGCTGCGATGAAATTATAAATGCTTTCGGCGGTATCAGTGAAGATATCGACGCTCAGCTTCAGGAATTCTCAGTTATCTGTAAGTCACTTTCAGATATGAATCTTATGGATAAAGTCAGAATCGACTTCTCCATTGTCAACGACACAAGCTACTATAGCGGACTTGTATTCAAAGGATATATTTCAGGTATTTTTACAAGTGTGCTTTCAGGCGGTCAGTATGACAAGCTGATGAAAAAGATGGGCAAAAATTCAGGTGCTGTAGGCTTTGCGGTTTATCTTGACGCTCTTGAAAGACACGGCAATGAAAAGAGCGATTACGATTATGATTTTGTAATTCTCAAGGATGAAAATTGCGATTCAGCACAGATAATCAAAACAGTTGAGTCACTGTCCGAAAACGGCTTCAGTGTTATAGTACTCAGTCAGCTTGACAAAAATATCAGATACAAGAGTCTTATGAAGCTCACTAAAAACGGATTGGAGGGTGCCTGATGGAGTTTATCAATGTTGCTCTTCCCAAGGGAAGACTCGGCGAAAAGGTTTATTCAATGTTTGAGCAGTCGGGCTATGAATGTCCCTCTATCAAAGAGACCAACCGTAAGCTCATTTTTGAGAATGCGGAGGTTGGCGTAAGATATTTCTGGGTAAAGCCCTCAGACGTTGCCATCTATGTTGAAAGAGGTGCCGCTGACATCGGTGTTGCAGGCAAAGATATTCTTTTAGAGTACTCTCCCGATGTCTACGAGCTTCTCGACCTTAAGATAGGCAAGTGCAGAATGGCAGTTGCAGCCAAGACAGATTTCCGCGACAACACTGCCGAAACCTTAAGAGTTGCTACAAAATTCTCAAACATCGCTCAGAAATTTTACAATGAAAAATGCCGTGATATCGACATAATCCATCTTAACGGCTCAATTGAGATTGCACCTATCTTAGGTCTTTCAGATGTTATTGTTGATATTGTCGAAACAGGCAAAACATTATATGAAAACAATCTTGAGCCAAAGGAAACAATCGTAGAAATTTCTGCAAGGCTCATATCAAATAAAGCATCATACAAATTCAAGGGAGATAAAATCAGAGAAATCGCTGATGCTCTCGGAAAAATTGTGAGGGAAAACGATGATTAAAATATACAAATACGGCGAAGTGGAAAATAACGAAATATTTTCCCGTATGGCTGACACAGTTGACGTCAGCGACATAGTAACAGGCATTATTGAAAATGTAAAAGCCAACGGTGACAAGGCTCTTTTTGAGTACTGTGAAAAGTTTGACAAGGCTACTCTCACTTCTCTCGAGGTCACCGAAGAAGAAATCGAGGAAGCTTTCAATGCAGTTGAGCCCGAATTTTTAAGAATTCTTTGCACTGCGGAGGAAAACATCAGAAACTTCCATTCAAAGCAGTTAAGAAATAGTTACATCATCAACGAAAAAAACGGCATTGTTACAGGACAGAAGATTACAGCTATTGAAAAGGTTGGTCTTTATGTACCCGGTGGCACAGCAGCCTACCCCTCAACTGTACTTATGGACAGTGTACCTGCTAAAATCGCAGGCTGTAAGGAAATCTGCATTGTTACTCCCCCATCAAAGGACGGCAAGGTTAACCCCGTTATCCTCGCTGCTGCTAAAATCGCAGGCGTTGACCGCATCTTCAAGGTAGGCGGTGCGCAGGCTGTTGCAGCTCTCGCTTACGGCACAGAGACAGTGCCCAAGGTTGACAAAATCGTAGGCCCCGGTAACATTTATGTTGCAATGGCAAAGAAACTTTTATTCGGCGTTGTTGATATTGATATGATCGCAGGTCCGAGTGAAATTTTGGTGGTGGCGGACGGCAAGAACGATCCAAAGCATATCGCCGCCGATCTTTTATCGCAAGCAG
>JAZQUF010000068.1:0-19035 GCA_045631165.1 Acutalibacteraceae bacterium | reverse complement strand
CCGATGAAGCTTGCAATCGCCGCAATGATATGGAGAAATACTGCTGTATAAAGACCGGGCAAGACAAGTAAACCGTGAATCATTTGTTTTTCCTCCTTGTATTATTTTTTTGAGGGTGACTTCACTTTACTTAAAGTCCTGAGATTTTTTTGAACATTGTTTTTACCTCCTTGTTCGCAAATTTTTGTTAAATAAAAAATGCCGCTACTTTTTACAGTAACGGCTATGTATCTCTATTAAATTTTAGCAATAAAAAAAGACCGATATTTTCAGTCTTTAATCTTGAAAAAATCGATCTTAAAATTATGTTTATATTAAATTATTGGATATGTACGAGTTCATATCCCCACAGGCCTCAAAAACAGCTATTTTGTTGTCATAAAACGAAACACTATTTTTGAGTCATAAAAACACCGAAACCCCTTGTAAAATCAAGGGGTTTCAAGGTTTGTTGCCTTTTTAGGCGTTAATTATGGAGGTACCACCCGGATTTGAACCGGGGCATAACGGTTTTGCAGACCGTGGCCTTACCGCTTGGCTATGGTACCATATGGAGCGGATGACGAGGCTCGAACTCGCTACCTCCACCTTGGCAAGGTGGCGCTCTACCAGATGAGCTACATCCGCATTTTTAACTTTAAAATGGCGACCCGGAACGGGCTCGAACCGTCGACCTCTAGCGTGACAGGCTAGCGTTCTAACCAACTGAACTACCGGGCCATTTATGGTGGGAACAACAGGGCTCGAACCTGTGACCCTCTGCTTGTAAGGCAGATGCTCTCCCAGCTGAGCTATGCTCCCACATCTGCTGTTTGAGATATCTCTCTCACAGCGACTCGTATACTATACACCATAAAAATCGATTTGTCAACACTTTTTTGAAAGTTTTTTTTGAAAAATTTCCGATTTTTTTCAAATTATTTTTATGATGTCAGTTTTTAGCTAATTTTCTGAGATCTGCAGGAGTGAAAACATACTTTTTATCACAGAACTGACAGCAGACCTCTGCGTCACCCTCTTCTGCCATAGCAAGAAGCTCATCCTTGCCTGTGCTGATAAGAGCCGCTTCTACTCTTTCCTTTGAGCAATAGCATTTATATTCCGGCTCACTGTCATCGAGAATGTCAAGCTCGAAATACTTAAGAGCGTGTCTGCAGATTTCTTCGGGAGTCATACCTCTGTCAATAAGAGTTGAAATAGGTTCAAGATCTTCGATGCTCTTTTCAACCAAATCAATAGTATCATCCATAGCTGTAGGAAGAAGCTGAATGATAAAGCCACCTGCAGCTCTGATTGAAAGGTCAGGGTTAACTAATACACCGAGAGCACATACAGAAGGTGTCTGCTGGCTGATTGAATAATATGCAGTTATATCCTCAGCAATTTCACCGCTGACAATGGGACTCTGACCTACATAGGGCTCCTTCATACCCAGATCCATAATAACAGTTAAAAAGCCGTCGGTACCAACAGCACCTGCAACATCGAGCTTTCCTTTTTTATTGAGAGGAAGCTCAATTATATTTTCCTGAACATAACCTCTTACATTACCGTGAGAATCTGACACTGCAAGCACTGTACCTGCAGGACCGCCGCCGTTAAGACGCAGTGTCACGCTGTCCTTTTCGCCCTTGAGAGCACAGCCCATAAGTGAAGCCGCTGTCAGAAGTCTGCCGAGAGCTGCAGAGCACACGGCAGAGGTACCGTGAATCTCCTGAGCCTTGTTAACTATATCTGTTGAATCGACGGCCATAATTGTAAGTGTGCCGTCCTGTGAAATACATCTTACTGATTTACCCATAGTTGTTCCTTTCTATATGCGAATCTAATAGTAAAATAGGCGGGTAGAAATTACCTGTTATCACCTGATTTCATCGAAATTCCGAATTTCGCATTTCATTGCGTTCCTATCTTCCTTGCCACAAACACAGCTCTTTGTGTATCCTCTTTAACACTTTCCTCGGTCATTTCCTCATATACTGCCACAACCTCGAACTTAACGCTTTCAAGCCAACACTTTATGTCCTCAAGGTCATAGGCTCTCTCAGAAAATTCTTCGCTGTATCTGTAATAGGTTTCATCATCTTCTTCGTCTTTTTCGAAAATATCCAGATTAACCGTGGTCACAAGATTTTCATCAGTGCTGTTCTGCCAGACACAGTACACCTCGTCAGTGTCGTAGACGAAAGTGTTGTCCCCTAAAATTTTCTTATGCTTATAAGGAGTATTTACATCGAAAATAAATATACCCTTGTCTTCCATAAAAAGAGATACCCTGCGGAAAATTTCCCTGACAGTTTCAGCATCGGTCACGTGATTTATGCTGTCAAGAGTTGATACACAAGCGTTGATGGTACCAAACAGGTCAAGCTCCTCCATTCTCTGACAGAGAAAGATTACATCAGCACCGCTTTCCATCTTCTTTTCCTGGGCAACAGAAAGCATATCCTCGGAGGCGTCAACACCGATAACATCATAGCCCATATCACTCATCAGAAGCGATACTGTACCCGTACCGCAAGCCAAATCAAGCAAAATCCCCTCGCCGATACCATTTTCGGCAAGGAGACCTCTCATATACTCGCATCTTTTTTCATAGTCAACATTATCTGTAAGGTTGTCATAAAAATAAGCAAAATTGCCATAAGATGCCATAGCCTTTTAATCCTCTTTAGCAAAGATTTTGTCATAGCCGCCCTTACCGAAGGCAAGGGAACGGTTTACACGGCTGATTGTTGCCGTACTCGCACCTGTTTCGGCAACGATGTCACTGTATACTCTTTTCTCCGAGAGCATCTTTGCAACAATAAGTCTCTGAGCAATTGAAGCAAGCTCTGTCTTTGTGCACATATCGTCAAAGAGAGCCTCACACTCTTCATAGGTTTCAATTTTGAGAATGGTCTTATAGAGATAATCAATATTCTCTAATGTCTTATTTCTTTCCGCCATAATTTCATTTTCTCCTTCTGATGGCATATTTCCACGTTATTTTAGCACACTAAAACAAAAAAGTAAAGATATTTTTGCAATTTAAAGCTTTTTTCTGCTAAAGTTTTTTTCATAAACAGGTAAGAAAGGCGGTAACAGGGTGGATTTTCACCTCAGATTCACTATATACAAAATATTAAATATCATTTCACCAGCCTTTCACTCTTGAAATTGTATGGTAAATTATGTATAATAAAACTCTAAGTAATCGGAAAGGGTGTTTGTTATGCCATATTCACTTAAAATCACATTAACCGTCATAGCCTGCATTATTGCAGTTTTAGCTGTTATCTATATTGCTATGGGCTTTATTTTCTTCTTTATGGCTCTCGGCAGTAAAAGAAGAAAAGATGAAACTATCCCCTGCAAAAACTCTCTCTTTGAAAAAAATGCAGATAACATAAACCTTAAAACCGGCTACAAGTGGTATGATACCACATATAAGCAGGAGGTTACAATCAAAAACCGCAAGGGCGTAACTCTTCACGCTATGGAATTCCGCAACCCCTCCAACAGCAATGTGTGGACAGTTATGATTCACGGCTGGACTAACGTTAAAAGAGAAATGTCAAGCTATGCAATGGAGCACTATAACCGCGGCTTCAACGTACTCATCCCCGATATGAGAGGTCACGGCAACAGCGAAAGCAAATACGTAACAATGGGCTGGTTGGACAGACTCGACATCACTGACTGGCTTTACAGCATAGCAGAAGAAAATCCTAAAGCAAAAATCATCATCCACGGTGTATCAATGGGTGGTGCCACAACAATGATGACAACAGGTGAAAAGCTTCCCGAAAATGTTGTTCTTGCAATCGAGGACTGCGGCTTTACAGGTGTAAAGGATATTCTTGCTGACCAGTGCGACAGAAAGTACCATCTTCCTTCAAAGCTCTTTATTCCTATTGTGTCATTGGTAAACAAGCTCTTCAACGGATTCTTCCTCGGCGAAGCATCAGCAATCGAGCAGCTTAAAAAGTCAAAGACCCCCACACTCTTCCTTCACGGTGACAAAGATAATTTTGTATTACCCTCAAACCTTGATCCCGTATTCAACGCTTGTGCAGCGCCCAAAGAGAAGTACATAATCAAAGGTGCGGAACACGCTCTTTCATCCCACTGGTTCCACGAGGAATACTGGCAGGTTGTAGACAAGTTCCTGAGCAAATACCTTACCACAATTAACAATTAGTAATGAATAATCAGCAATGCGGTTGTGGGTTTACATACTGCTATCATTCAGCTTTACCCCGCACAGAAAGACTTTCACAAATAAATACCAAGTGAATTATAAGAGGCAACTTTTGAGTTGTCTCTTTTTTTTGTTTGGAGTTACGCCTGAATCGGTGACTATGTTTTTTTGGGGAAGACTTTATATAGTGGCACCTGCGGTGCTATTCAACCCCTCTGTCAGCCTGCGGTTGCCATCTCCCCTTTCAGTGGCGACAAGGCTATGGTGGTGCCTTCGGCATTATTTGACCCCTCTGTCACTTCGTGACATCTCCCCTTTCAGGGGCGACAAGGCTAAGGTGGTGCCTGCCGCACAATTATAATGCGGAGCGAAGGGACCTTTATTGCTGATTGCTCATTACTGATTGCTAATTTTTCATCCTGTTTGTTTTTGTATATTCCCTAACGTTCGTGGCAAGATAACTACAGATTTAAAAAGGCGGTGAGATTTTGAGGAAAAGCGGCATTCTTCTGCCTGTCTTTTCACTGCACAGTGACTACGGCATCGGTACTATGGGTAAATATGCTTATGAATTTATAGACTTTCTTCATTCTTCGGGTCAGAGTCTTTGGCAGATACTTCCACTTACCCCTACATCCTACGGCAACAGCCCATATCAGAGTCCGAGTGCTTTTGCCGGCAACCCGTATTTCATTGACCCTGAACTTCTCTGCGAGTGGGGACTCATCAATAAAAATCTGCTTGCAGATTTCCGGGCAAAAAACAGCGGATATGTGGACTATGCTTATCTATATAAGAACAGACTGTCGCTTCTTAAAAACTCCGCCATGCATATCAGTGACAATGACAGTGAGTACCTTGCCTTTTGTGAAAAAGAAAGCTTCTGGTTGGAAAAGTATTCGGTTTTTACGGCCTTGAAAGAAAAAAACGGTATGCTCCCCCATACAAGGTGGGAATATAAAGATGCTTCGGATATAGCTTCAGTAAAATCTCAGACAAGTATTCACAGTAAAATTCAGTATTTGTTTTCTGCTCAGTGGTTAAGCTTAAAAAAATACGCCAATGATAAGAGCATCGGCATTATAGGTGATTTGCCTATTTATCCTGCAAAGGACAGCAGTGACTATTATTTTTCACCTGAGATGTTTCTTGAAGGTACCCTTGCCGCCTGTCCCCCCGACTCCTTCAACATCAACGGTCAGCTATGGGGCAACCCTGTTTATGATTGGGATAAAATGAAAGAAAACGGCTATGGCTGGTGGAAGGAGCGATTAAAGAACGCCTCTCAGCTTTACGACAGTATACGAATCGACCACTTCAGAGGCTTTTATGAATATTACAGCGTTAAAGAAGGTATGAGTGCCAAAGACGGCAAATGGACAAAGGGTCCGGGTCTTAGTTTCTGCCGTATGGTAAGAGAGACATTTCCCACCTTGGATATTATCGCTGAGGATTTAGGCTTTCTCACCGATGACACAAGAAAATTTTTCCGCGAAAGCACCTTTGACGGTATGAAGGTTTTACTATTTGCCTTCGACGAAAAAAACAGCGAATATCTCCCTCACAACCACGTAAAAAACAGTGTTGTCTATACAGGCACTCACGACACGGATACAGTGCTCGGTTGGATTTGCCGTAGTGACACATCTGCTCTAACGCGTGCTATGGACTATCTGGGGGCTCCGTCTATATATACCCTCAGCGATTATTTCATAAGAGGTGCATTTTCATCTGTTGCCGACAGAGCAATTATCCCCTTGCAGGACTGGCTGAAAATCGGCTGTATAGGAAGAATAAACACTCCCGGCCTATCAGGGAAAAATTGGGAATGGCGTATAAAAGACGGCGAACTGACAAAAAATCTTATAGAAAAAATATTATCATACACCAAAATCTACAATCGAATCCCGGAGGAATCAAAATGAAAAAACTCATCAGTATTTTAAGCATTTTTGCCATCATTATAACCCTTACCGCCTGTGGCAAAGGTAATGACGGCAAAGTAACCACAGACAACGTTTCATCCACCTCAACACCTTCATCTCAGAACGACGTTGCCACTGCAAAGGGCGAGGTTTACTTTCTCAACTTCAAGCCTGAGGTCAGCAAAATCTACGAACAGATTGCAAGTGAGTATGAAGCTGAGACCGGTGTAAAAATCAAGGTTGTGACTGCTGCAAGTGACACATACGAGCAGACTCTCACCTCTGAAATTGCCAAGAACAACCCACCTACAATTTTTCAGATAAACGGTCCTGTCGGCTATCAGGCATGGAAAAATTACTGCGCTGACCTGAAGGATACAAAGCTCTATTCAATTCTTTCAGATAAAAGCCTCGCTATAACCTCAGAGGGCGGAGTGTACGGCATACCTTATGTAATTGAAGCTTACGGCATCATATATAACGAAGAAATCACAGACAAATATTTTGCTCTTGACACTAAGGCTACAGACTACACATCTATGGATCAGATCAACTCCTTCGACAAGCTTAAGGCCATTGTTGAGGATATGACAAAAAATAAAGAGGCTCTCGGCATAGAAGGTGTATTCGCTTCAACCTCATTTTCTCCCGGCAATCAGTGGAGATGGAACACCCACCTTCTGAATATTCCCTACCACGAGGAGTTTGACGATCTTGACGATTACGAAAACAGCACTCTCGCAGGTCTCAGCGACGAGGAATTCAAATTCACTTACAGTAAAAATTTCAGAAATATATTCGATCTTTATCTTATGAATTCCGTCACAGATAAAAAGCTCACGGGTTCAAAAAGCGTCGGCGACTCTATGGCTGAATTTGCTCTCGGCAAGGCAGCAATGGTACAAAACGGCTCATGGGCTTACAGTGAAATCAGCTCCACAGAGGGCAACACCGTAAAAGCAGATAAGATCAAAATGCTTCCGATATATATGGGACTTGACGGTGAAACCGATCAGGGACTTTGCATCGGTACAGAGAACTATCTGGCAATTAATTCCAAGGCCTCAGAGGAAAACAGAAAAGCATCTGAAGATTTCCTTTACTGGCTCTTTTCATCAGAAAAAGGTAAGCGCTATGTCAGTGAGGAGCTTGGTTTCGTAACACCCTTTAAGACTATGACTGACGTAAAGCTCAAAGACCCTCTCGCAAATGAGGTTCTCTATTGGTCAAATAAAGAGGATATTGACTCTGTCCCCTGGTCATTCATTGCTTTCCCCGGAATTTCATTCAAGGATGAAGTCGGCAGTGCACTTCTCGAATATGCTCAGGGCTCTGCACCCTGGGAAGAAACCGAAGAAAAAATCAGAGACGCATATAAAAAAGCAAAGACTCAGTAAGCCTTCAGGCTGATTCGGCGGCTCCGCCAAGCTGAAAAAAATACAATAAAATTTTACTTGCCTCAAGGCATATAACTCTCAACAAAGAAAGGGCTGAACCGCCGTGAAAGACAACCTGAAAAAATACTACGGCATATTCGCCCTGCCTGCGACGTTGGCATTCACTGCCGTTTTCCTTATACCCTTCATCCTTGGCATATATCTGTCATTCTGCGACTTTACCACCGTCGGTGACAGTGTCTTTACAGGCATAGAAAACTACATCAGAGCCTTTTCGGACGACAACTTCAGAAACGCTCTTTGGTTCACGGTGAAATTCACAGTTGTAAGCGTTATCAGTATAAACCTTATTGCCTTTTCCCTTGCTCTGCTTCTGACAAGTAAAATAAAGGGCAGAAACTTTTTCCGCACTGTCTTTTTTATGCCCAACCTCATCGGTGGTATAGTTCTCGGCTATATATGGCAGCTTATTATCAACGGTATCCTTTCTTCACTCGGTGTTACAATAACATTTGACCCGTCTTACGGCTTCTGGGGACTTGTGGTGCTGATGAACTGGCAGATGATAGGCTATATGATGATTATTTACATTGCAGGCATCGGCAATATACCAAAGGATCTGATTGATGCGGCAAAGGTTGACGGTGCAGGAGCATTCGGAATACTGCGTCACGTTATTATACCGATGGTTATGCCGTCGGTGACTATATGTCTGTTTCTGACTATTACCAACGCCTTCAAGCTTTTTGACGCCAACCTTGCACTGACAGACGGTGCCCCCTCAAGACAGACGGCAATGCTGGCTCTTGATATTTACAAAACCTTCTACGGTACTGTGGGCTCTCAGGGCATAGGGCAGGCTAAGGCAGTTGTATTCTTTATTCTGCTGGCAGTATTATCTCTCATTCAGCTGGGATTCACAAGGAAAAGGGAGGTTGAAGCATGAAAAAGCGCAAAAGCAAGAGCATATTTTTTCTCCTCATTCTGATATCGGCAGCGTTTGTGTTTCCCGTTTTCATCGTGCTGATGAATTCATTTAAATCCAAGCTCTATATCAGCTCCGAGCCCTTCGCTTTTCCTAGGGCTGAAAGCTTTGCAGGCATCAGCAACTACACAGAGGGCTTATCAAAAACCGGCTTCTTTTCAGCCTTTGCAACTTCTCTTTTTGTTACAGTGCTCTCTGTAGCTGCAATAGTCCTGTTCACATCAATGACAGCCTGGTATATTACCAGAGTGAAAAACCGATTTACAAAATTCTGCTACTACGCCTTTGTTTTTTCTATGGTAGTACCCTTTCAGATGGTGATGTTCACTACGGTCAAAACCGCAAACCTGCTTGGTCTCGACAATCCCTGGGGGCTTATCGTAATTTATCTCGGCTTCGGCTCAGGTCTTAGTGTTTTTATGTTCAGCGGATTTGTCAAGAGTATACCAATAGAAATAGAGGAAGCCGCAATGATTGACGGTTGCGGACCTATAAGGACATTTTTCCTTGTTGTTTTTCCTCTTATGAAGCCGACAACCATCACTGTTGCAATTCTCAATACCATGTGGATATGGAATGACTATCTGCTACCCTACCTCATCATAGGCAGCGACTACAAGACTATTCCCATAGCCATTCAGTATCTCCGCGGCGGATACGGCTCTATTGATATGGGCGCTATGATGGCTATGCTTGTATTATCAATTGTACCTGTAGTTATATTCTATCTGCTCTGCCAGAAATATATCATCAAGGGTGTCGTAGCAGGAGCAGTGAAAGGCTGACGCCAATTATGAATGAGGATTTATGAATTGGTTGAAGCCTCGTAAAAACAAAGACCGTCTGCCCACAGAATATGTATTGTCGCATTATATTATAGAAAAGGCTCCCTGCAATTCACAATTCATAATTCTCCGAAGGAGGTTACTATGTCATCCATAACCTTAAAAAATGTATCTAAAATCTATTCCGACGGTTATAAAGCCGTTGATAATTTTGATCTGACTATTCCCGATAAAGAATTTGTTGTCCTCGTAGGGCCATCAGGCTGCGGCAAAAGCACCACCCTGCGAATGATTGCAGGTCTTGAGGCTGTAAGCAGCGGAGAAATATGCATTGCTGACAGACCCGTAAATAATGTTCAGCCGAAGGACAGAGACATAGCAATGGTTTTTCAGTCGTATGCTCTTTATCCCGATAAAAGTGTGTATAAAAATATAGCCTTTTCCCTTGAGAGACGAAAGATGCCAAAAAAGGAAATAGACCAACGAGTGCACGAGGCGGCAAGGATACTTCACATTGAGCATCTGCTTGACAGAAAGCCTAAGGCTCTCTCGGGCGGTCAGAGACAGCGTGTTGCCCTCGGCAGAGCAATTGTCAGAGACCCTGCCGTATTTTTATTCGATGAGCCCTTATCCAACCTTGATGCAAAGCTTCGCACCCAGATGCGCACTGAAATATCATTGCTTCATAAAAGGCTCGGCACCACCTTTATATACGTGACCCACGACCAGACAGAGGCTATGACAATGGGCGACAAAATAGTTGTAATGGACAGCGGTGTAATCCAGCAGACGGATACCCCCGAAAACCTCTATCATAAGCCGGTCAATATATTTGTTGCATCATTTATAGGCTCACCTTCTATGAATTTTCTTGAGGGTACTCTCGAAAGAGATGAAAAGAGCTTTTATGTGAAGGTCGGAAGCGACATTATCCCCACAGATAAAATCACCGCAAAAATGGAAAGTCACACAGGTGAAAAGGTAACCATCGGCATAAGACCGGAGGATATAACCGTAGAAACCAAGGGTGATAACCTTATGGGCATCCTCAAGGTTCAGGAAAACTTAGGCAGTGAAGCATACATTTATATTGAATATGGCGGCACACTCATTACGGCAAGATCACCTCACGTTATACAGAAGTCCTCAGGCAAAGAAACAGCCTTCGGCATAAAAAGCAGCAAGCTTCATATTTTTGCCTCAGACAGCGGCGAAAACATAAGCACGGATTAATAAATATACATTTTCACCGCCGAAGAAGTGTAAAAAAATGCAAATAGGGTTGACTTTATACTATTATAGTGTTAAAATAAGCCTCGCAAAAATATAAATGTAAAATTCACGGAGGTAAAAAAATGAAAAAGTTTTTAGCAATCGCTCTTGCAGCTGTTATGCTTTTTGCTCTTGCAGCTTGCGGCGGCAACACAGACGAAAACACACAGGCAGTTAAAATCATCGACATCAACCTTACAGAAGAAGAATATGCTTTCGGCGTAGACAAAAATCAGCCTGAGCTTCTTGAAGATGTAAACGAATTCATCGACAAGATTATGGCAGACGGCACATTCGACGAAATCTGTAACAAATATTTCGGAGACGGTGAACCCACACCCGTTAAGTCAGCTGTAGAGGATCCCTCAAAGGATCAGCTTGTAGTAGCTACAAACGCCGCATTCGCTCCCTTCGAGTATATGGAAGGTGACTCATACTACGGCATCGATATGGAGATCGCTGCTCTTCTTGCTGAAGAACTCGACAAAGAGCTTGTTATCAACAATATGAAGTTCGACTCAGTTTGTCTTTCAGTCGGCGAACATAAGTGTGACATCGCTATGGCAGGTCTCACAGTTAACGAGTCAAGAAAAGAAGTAGTTAACTTCTCAAAGTCATACTACAACGCTTATCAGAAGCTCATCGTTAAGGCTGACGATACAACATTCGACGCTTGCACAGACGCTGCTTCAGTTGACGCTATACTCAACGCAACAGAAGGTGCTGCAACAGTTGGCTTCCAGAACGGCACAACAGCTTACTACTATGTAACAGGCGATGCTGACTGGGGCTTCGACGGTCTCAATGTTCAGCCCAAGGGCTACGATAACGGTGCTCTCGCAGTTCAGGATCTTATCAACGGCAACCTTGATTATGTTATCATCGACTCTGACCCTGCAGTTCGTATCGTAGATAACTTCAACGCTATCGGCTAAATACAAAACAAATCAGATAAGACAGTGCCTTACTCCCATCAGTAAGGCATTGTTACTGTTAAAAAAGGAAAGTATATATGAACGGATTTATGTTTAAAGTAGAGAAGTTCCTTGATATCCTTATCAATAAGGGTGGCTATAAAGAGGTTCTGACAGGTCTTCAGAATACAATGATTATAGCGGTTATGGGTCTTCTTATCGGTATCGTAATCGGTACCATCATCGCGACAATTCGCGTTATGCCCAAGTATAAAAAGACTGTCAGAGCAATGGATAAGTTCTGCAGCTTCTACGTGGGTCTTTTCAGAGGCACACCTATGGTGGTACAGCTTCTTGTTTTCTATTATGTTATGCTTCCCCTTATGGGCATCAAAATGTCATCAGTCCTCGTTGCAATCACAGTTTTCGGTCTTAACAGCGGTGCTTACATATCCGAAATTATGCGCGGCGGTATCCTCAGCGTTGACCCGGGACAGATGGAGGGCGGACGCAGTGTGGGTCTCAGCTACGGCACAACAATGCTTAAGATAGTTATCCCTCAGGCTGTAAAAAACATTCTCCCCACTATGGGTAACGAGTTCATCGCCCTCGTAAAGGAAACATCAGTTGTTTCATTCGTCGGTGCAAAGGACTTATACCTTGCCTTCCAGAGCATCGGCTCAGGTACTTATGAATATATGGTACCCTACCTTGCAATGGCAATTATCTATATCGTTATCGTATGCCTTATTACTGTAGGCATCAAGATTATGGAAAGGAGGCTGCGTAAGAGTGATAGAGGTCGTTAAGCTTTGCAAATCTTTTGGTGACAATCACGTGCTCAAGGATATCACAACTACAATCAGAAAAGGCGAAAAGGTTGTTGTTATCGGCCCCTCAGGCTCAGGTAAAAGCACCTTCCTTCGTTGTCTCAACTGCATGGAGGATCCCACAAGCGGTTCCATTATCTTCGGCGGTGAGGACATCGCAGACCCAAAGGTAGATATCAATATCCACCGTCAGAAAATGGGCATGGTTTTCCAGCACTTCAACCTTTTCAACAACAAAACCGTTATTGAAAACATTATGATGGCTCCCGTCTATGTAGCCACCAAAAACCTTAAAAAGAACAAGAGAAACCCCGATTATACAGGTCCTAAGACCAAGAAGGAAATCAAACAGCAGGCCTATGACAGAGCTGTTGAGCTTCTTAAGAGAATCGGCCTCGAGGACAAGGCTGACGCTTATCCCTCAAGCCTTTCAGGCGGTCAGAAGCAGAGAGTTGCCATCGTGCGCTCACTTGCTATGGATCCCGATGTAATCCTCTTCGACGAGCCTACATCAGCACTTGACCCTGAAATGGTAGGCGAAGTGCTCGAGCTTATGAAAGACCTTGCAGACCAGGGTATGACAATGGTTGTTGTTACTCACGAAATGGGCTTTGCAAGAGAAGTCGGTACAAGAATTATGTTTATGGATGAAGGTAAATTCGTCGAGGAAGGTACCCCCGAGGTATTCTTTTCAAATCCTCAGAGCGAGAGAGCAAAGGATTTCCTTTCAAAGGTATTATAAAAGTCAGAGAGTCGGCAAATTTCACGCCGACTCTTTATTCATATTTTGTTCAAATTTGAACAATGTCAAGCAAAAAGTTACGTGTTAATATGATACAGCAATGCTGCAATGTGTTTCATTTTCAGCTTTTAATCCTTAATTTTGTTGACATTTATCTTTAAATTTTATATAATAAAAGGGTTAAAAATGCGACATTGTGTTTATTTTCACATATTTTTATTTGAAAGAGGGGCTCAATGATGAAAAAGACCGCACCCGAGGTTTTATATGACCTCATTCCTTCTCAGCAGACTATGTACCTTATGTTCAAATATACCTTCAGCAAGCAGATTTCTCAGATTCCGACATCCTTCAGCGTTGACAAGGATATGGACTTCGAGCTGCTTACAAAGGCGCTGAACATTGAATTCGAAAGAAACGATTCACTTCGTCTGAGATTCATCAAGGTTGACAAGCAGATCAAGCAGTATTTCCTGCCCTCATTCAGAATGAGCAAGGTACCCTGCAAGTATTTCCGCAGTGTAGAACAGCAGGAAGCATTTTTCGCTGCAGATGCTCAGACTCCCGTAAGATTCGATAAGGGTGAAAACTTCAGAATCTATTTCTATAAGAGCGCCAACGGCAACAACGGTATTTACTTCAATGTTAGCCATCTCAACATGGATGCTATGGGCGCTATGATTTTCTACATAGATCTTATCCGTATTTACAGAGCTCTTAAAAACGGCACTGAGATGCCTGCTCCCCTCTCTTCATACGAGGAATATATAAAAGAAGAGCTGGCAAGACTCGGCAACGAAAAGAAAATGGCAAAGCACGAAAAGTTCTACCGTGAATATTTTGCTTACGGCGGAGAGCCTATATATGCCGGTGTACACGGCCCTGCTTTCCTTGAAAAGCACAGAAAGAAAAAGAAGAATCCCGACCTGCGCGTACCACCTGCATATAATCCCCTGCTTGACAAATGTAATATGATTACAAGTCACATCGGTGCAGAGGATGCAGCTAAGATTTTCACCTTCTGCAAGAAAAATCTTATCGCTCCCGAGAGTCTCTTTATGCTTGGTCTTCGTACTCACTGCTCAGCTATCAACTACAGAACAGATGACGTGTTTATGATGGCTACATGCTCAAAGCGAGCAACCATTAAAGAAAAGAATATGGGCGGCTGCCTTGTTCAGCCCGTTCAGGTACGTACAATCATTCCCGAAACAGCAACCTTCGAGGAAGGTCTCAAGGAATATACAAAAGTAAGAACTGACCTTTACCGTCACAGCGAATACCCCTATATCACAGCACGTGATATGTCAAGAGATATGTATAACTACAGTCTCATTCAGGGTCCCGCTTGTATGATGTTCTCATGGATTCCCGTACCCGTTGACCTTGACAAAGCAGGTCTCAATTTTGATTTCAAATTTGATTTCAAGACATACGACCTCGGCAGATACTTCACACCCCTTTACACTATCTGCTCACCCGACCCCAAGGATAAGGGCATCAACCTTAACTATATGTACAGAGTCAAGCTTTCACAGAAAGAGGATATCGAAGCTCTCCACGAAAACGCTATGAAGGTTATTATGGCAGGTATCGAAAATCCCCAGATTACAATGAAAGAGCTGCTTGATATGTGCAGCCAATAACAGATATCAGAGTAAATAAGCAGTAACAGTACTGCACAAAATATAAAAAGATATTAGGAGAACCAAAATGCACATCGAACTTAGCAAAAAAGAAATCCGAGCTCTTAAGAAGCTCCGCCACGAGATTCATATGATGGGTCCTCTCGGCACAATCAAAGATATGTTCACAAGAAGTGAAGCCTTCGGCGACAATGTAGCTGTTGTTGAAAAAATCAAAAAGCAGCCCGTTGTCCACACTGTAAAAGAATTCCACGACTTTGTAAGAGAAGTAGGTACAGGCCTTTATGCTCTCGGTCTTGGCGGCAAACACATCTCAATCGTAAGCGAAAACTCATACAACTGGATAGTTGCATTCTTCGCTATCGTATGCGGCGGCGGTGTTTGTGTACCCATCGACAAGGAGCTTCCCGACAAAGACATCAGCATGCTTATTACAAAGGGCGACGCTGAAGCTGTATTTGTAAGCAGAACTTACATCGACACAGCAAAGCTTCATCTTACCAACGATGACAGATGCCAGAATGTATTCCTTATGAGCGGCAAATGCGATGACGACAAGTTTATGACTATCGAAAAGCTTGCTGAAATCGGCCGTGAAGAGCTCAAAAAGGGCAACAGAGATTTCCTCGATGCAGCACCTCAGAAGGATGATATGGCAGCTATCCTCTTTACATCAGGTACTACAGGTACCAACAAGGGCGTAATGCTTTCACATTACAACTTTGCTTCAAACGTTGAGGGTGTTATTGACTTCCTGAGCCCCGAGCTTTCAACTATGTCAATTCTTCCCATGAACCACGCATACGAGCTTTCATGCAGTGTTATGACAGCTATCTATATGAATGGTATCATCTACATCAACGACAGCCTTAAGAACATTCTTCCCAACATCAACGAGTTCAGACCCAATGCTATGGCGGTGGTACCCCTTGTACTTGAAGCTATCTATAATGGTATCTGGTCTAAGGCTGAAGCAAGAGGCAAGGCTGACATTATGCGCAAGATGGTTAAAATCAGCAACAAGCTTCTCGATATCGGCATCGACATCAGACCTATCGTATTCAAGCAGATTGCTGAAAACTTCGGCGGACAGTTCCCCACAATGTCATGTGGCGGTGCACCTGCAAGAGCAGACCATATCAAGAGTCTCAGTGAGCTCGGCTTCAACATTATCGGCGGTTACGGTATGACAGAAGCTTCACCCACAGTTACTCTTCACAACAACGGCAGAAAGAAGCCTCTCTCAGCAGGTAAGGCTTTCCCAAGAGCACAGTTTAAGATTGACAATCCCGACGAAGAGGGCATCGGTGAAATCCTCCTCAAGGGTGACAATATCACAAAGGGTTACTACAAAGACCCCGAAGCTACTGCTGCATCATTCACCGAAGACGGCTGGTTCAGATCAGGCGACTACGGCAGAGTTGACGAAGACGGCGAGCTTTACATCACAGGCCGTAAGAAGTTCATCATCATCCTTCCCAACGGCGAAAACATCTTCCCCGAAACAGTAGAAAGCAACATTATGGAATGTCTTCTTTACGCTCACGAGGTTGTGGCATTTGAAGACATCGTGAAGTTCGGCGAGAAGGAAAACGTTGTTATGGCAGCTGCTATTTACGTTGAAAAGGAAGATCCCGCATTCGCAGGTATGACAGAAGAGCAGATCTTCGCAAAGGTCAAGGCAGACGTTGCTGAATCCAATAAGGGTCAGCCCCCATACCGCAAGGTACAGAACGTATATGTATCCTTCAACGAGTTTGAGAAGAGCTCCACAAGAAAGGTTATCCGTCAGAAGGTAATCGATACATACGCAACAAAACCCTCAGTAAAAGCTTAATTTAAGTTATAGAATCAAAAAAAGGAGACAAATCCCATGCTTGAAAAACTTATCGAAGTAATCTGCAGATACGTTGACATCGACCCCTCAAAGCTCAGCGCTGAAACAAACATCAGAAGCGAGCTTGGCCTCAACTCACTTGAGCTTGTTAACATCGCTGTTGCAATTGAAGACGAATTTGAGGTTGAGATTCCTGACCGTGAGGTTATGAACATCGAAACACTCGCAGATGCAGTAGCAATCATCGAAAAGTATCAGGACTAAAATCAGCGTGTTTTTGATTCTTTTTCCACGCCAGGAAAAAGAATGCCTGCCCGGCGAGGGCAACAATAAAAAGACAAGGCAACCTTTTAACCGAGGTTGCCTTTTTATTATGCTTTTGTTGGTACGCGTCGGGGTAAAGAAAAAACGGCAGGTTTTATCCCGCCGTTTTGGTATGTTATTGACCCTTCCACCACTTCGTGGTCCCCCTTTTCTTCCAGAAACGGGCACCCTTTTGTCTGCTTCGCAGACATCTCCCCTAACAGGGGAGTAACCTTTCAGGGGAGCCTAGAAATCTATCCACCAACTTTCATAATTCGTCAGCTTGGCGCCCCTGAAAGGGGAGCTGGATTTGACGTAGTCAAAGACTGAGGGGTCCTCGGCGGGGAAAGAGCTGTTTGCACCGCACACTCACCCGCGTCCCAACAAAATAAACTCTTCACCACAAACAAAAAGCGAGTAAGCTTTCGCCTACTCGCCTATTTTTATTATGTTGCCCTCGCCGGGCAGGCATTACTTTTGCTGGCGCGCAAAAGTAATCAAAACGCGCAGATTTTTATCTGTTGTTTCTTCTTCTGTCGCCACCAGGTCTGCCGCCTCTGGGTCTTCTGGGAGCTTCTTCACCGTCATCTTCGGGTGTGAGACCTTCGATTTCGATAAGTGCATCTCTTCTTGAAAGGTTGATTCTGCCCTGATCGTCGATTTCCATAACCTTAACGATTACTTCGTCGCCTACGTTTACGCAGTCTTCAACCTTTTCTGTTCTCTTAACATCAAGCTTTGAGATGTGTACGAGACCTTCTTTGCCGGGAGCGATTTCTACAAACGCACCGAATGTCATAAGACGTGTAACTACGCCACGGAAGATTGAACCAACCTCGGGATCGTTAGCAATTGTTTCGATGATTGTGATAGCGCGTCTTGCATTGTCGATATCAACAGCTGAAACGAATACTGAACCGTCTTCGCTGACGTCAACCTTACATTCACATTCAGCACAGATCTTCTGGATAACCTTACCCTGCTTACCGATAACATCACCGATCTTTTCGGGATCAATCTTTGTTGTAAGCATCTTGGGTGCATATTTGCTGAGCTCTGCTCTGGGCTCTGCGATACAGGGAATCATAACCTCGTCAAGAATCTTGCATCTTGCTTCGTATGTCTTCTCGAATGCTTCCTTGATGATTTCAGGTGTAAGACCGTGTACCTTGAGGTCCATCTGGATAGCTGTGATACCCTTCTTTGTACCTGCTACCTTGAAGTCCATATCGCCGAAGAAGTCTTCGAGACCCTGGATGTCAACCATTGTCATGAAACGGTCGCCTTCTGAGATAAGACCGCATGAGATACCTGCAACGGGAGCCTTAATAGGTACACCTGCTGCCATAAGTGAAAGTGTTGAACCACAGATTGAAGCCTGTGATGTTGAACCGTTTGAAGAAAGAACTTCTGAAACGAGTCTGATTGTATAGGGGAACTCCTCAACGCTGGGGATAACGGGTACAAGAGCTCTTTCAGCAAGTGCGCCGTGACCGATTTCACGTCTGCCGGGACCTCTTGAGGGCTTTGTTTCACCAACTGAGTATGAGGGGAAGTTGTAGTGGTGCATATATCTCTTTTCGGTTTCGTTATCGAGACCGTCAAGAAGCTGAGCGTCACTCATAGGACCAAGTGTTGTTACTGTGAGAACCTGTGTCTGACCACGTGTGAACATACCTGAACCGTGTACTCTTGAAAGAAGGTCAACCTGAGCATCGAGAGGACGCATATCGTTGATGCCTCTGCCGTCAACACGCTTGCCTTCGTCAAGGAGCCAACGTCTTACAACGAACTTCTGGAGCTTGTACATGCATTCGTCAATCTTTTCGATGCATTCAGCATATTCTTCGTCAAATCTCTCGTGTACCTTTTCGTATACGGGCTTAAGTCTTTCGTCACGGATTCTCTTATCGTCTGTGTCAAGAGCAAACTTAACATCATCAATAGCAAATTCCTTGATAGCTTCGAACATCTCAGCTGCAGGATCCTGTGACTCGAAGGGAACCTTTTCCTTGCCGATTTCAGCCTGGATACCCTTGATGAATTCAACGATTTCCTGGTTTACCTTGTGAGCGTACATGATACCGTCGTACATTGTTTCGTTGTCAACTTCGTTAGCACCTGCTTCGATCATAGCAACAAGGTCAGCAGTTGAAGCAACAGTTACAGCCATTTCTGACTTAGCTCTTTCTTCTTCTGTGGGGTTGATAACGAAC
>JAZQUF010000067.1:0-6661 GCA_045631165.1 Acutalibacteraceae bacterium | reverse complement strand
CACAGTGGCGCGAAAAGACAATTGTGGATTTCAGAACTGCCACAGAAGGCGTACTTTCAGCAAAGCTCGGCTAAAAAAATCAAGGCACTGATACAATTAAGTATCAGTGCTTTTTTGTCATAATCGCCAAGAAAATATATACTTATTACACAAAAACTGAAACTTCTGCTTTTTATTTAAAAATTTCGCAAAAACACTTGAATTTGCAGGGAAATAGGAGTAGTATACTGTTTTGGAAAAATATAAAACTTTAATATCAGTTAAAGAAAGGATATTTATTATGACTAACACACAGACAAAAGGCGGCTGGCGCACTAACAAATGGATTCGCGCTGCTATCCCCGCACTTCTTCTTCATTGCAGTATCGGTACAGTTTACTGTTGGTCAACCTTCAGTGAAAAAATCGGCGACTACATCGGCTTCGGCAAGAGCAGCGTTGAATGGGCTTTCAGCTTTGCAATCTTCTTCCTCGGTATGTCAGCAGCATTCCTCGGCAACATCGTAGAAAAAGACATCCACAAGTCATCACTTATCGCTTCAATCTGCTTTGCAGGCGGTATGGCAGGCTCAGGCTTCTTTATCTGGTACGGCGGTAACCAACAGAGCTCACTTGTATCACTTATCGGCATCTACCTTTGCTACGGTCTTATTATGGGTGTTGGTCTTGGTACAGGTTACCTCTCACCCGTTAAGACACTTATGCTTTGGTTCAAAGACAACAAAGGTCTGGCAACAGGTCTTGCAGTTGCAGGCTTCGGAGCAGCTAAGGCCATCGCAACTCCCATTATGGAGTGGATGCTCGAAAACCTCGGCAATGGCGCTATCTATAAGATGTTCATTATCCTTGCAGGCGTTTATTTCGTGCTTATGTTCATCGGTCACCTTCTTCTCAAAAAGCCCTCAGACTGGCACGAGCCCACAAATGCTAAAGAAAAGAAAAGCATTATGTCAGTTATCAAGACAAGACCCGTTCTCAACTATGTTGGTATCTGGATGATGTTCTATCTTAACATCACCTGCGGTCTTATGCTTATCTCACAGGAAAAATACATCCTTAAGTGTCTCGGCCTTTCAGTTGTTGTATTCCCCGTAATTTCAGCTGTATTCAATGCAGGCGGTCGTCTCGGCTTCTCAGCTGCAGGTGACAAGTGCAAGGACAGAAACACAATCTACAAGGTTATTTTCATTCTTTCAATCATTTGCACAACTCTTGTTATCGCTACTAAGGGTATCGTAAACGGCAGTGGTAATATGGTTCTCACAGCCCTTGTAGTTGTACTTATTATGGTAGTTAATGCCGGTTACGGCGGTGGTTTCTCAAACGTTCCCACACTTCTTTCAGACCACTACGGCATGTCAAACATCTCAGCAATCCACGGCATCACACTCTCAGCCTGGGGCTTTGCAGGTCTTACAGGTAACAACCTTGCAAGCCTTATCGTTGGCAAGTTCGGTGCAGAAAACGTAGCAGAAGGCTATCAGGCAGTTCTCTATGTAACAATCACACTTTATGCTGTTTCACTTCTTCTCAGCTTTGTTTTCGTAAGACCTATGAAAAAGGATAGCAAATAAACCTTTCAGAAGCTGTAAGACTTCAAGAAAGTAAAAAAGTCAAAGCTGTTTCAATCGACAGTCAGTATTTACAAAAAAATCAGTCAGACCGCATCCTTAAGCTGAATTTTTCAGCAAGGGATGCGGTCTTATCATAAGCAGAACAGCCACTTAAATCAGGTCGTATACACCTGCAATATCAAGTCACAGCACACTATACCTATTACAAAAGCTATTGCATTTTTCTCTAAAAAGTGCTAAACTGTCAGTACAGTTATAGCAAAAGGAGATATATTTATGAAAAAGCTTAAAATCATCCTCGGTGTGCTGCTTTGCATCGTTCTTGCAGGTTGTGCAGCATACGGAATTTACACTCAGATAGGCGCTATCAGATTTGACGAAATCGTTATCGACGGTATCCCCGAAAAAAGCGAAGAATCTACACGTGTAATGTCCTTTAATCTGCGCTGCAAAAACGACGGTGAGCAGACCATAACCAACCGCAGCAAAGTAGCTGTTGAGGTTATTAAACAATATGCACCCGACTCTTTCGGTGTTCAGGAGTGTACTCCTCGCTGGAAGCGCATTCTTGCAACTAATCTTGACGGCAAGTACGCCTGCGTAGGTGCTGCAAGAGATTACTATGGTCCTTTTACCGAATACAGCAGTATCTACTATCTGAAAGATAAATATAACCTTATCGACAGTGGTACCTTCTGGCTCAGCGAAACCCCTGAAAAGAAATGGACAAAGAGCTTCGACAGCGCTTGTTTCAGAGTTGCATCATGGGCACTTCTCGAGGATAAAGAGACAGGTATGCGCTATACTCACATTAACACTCATCTTGACCACGTGCTTGAAATTACAAGAGAATCTCAGATGAAAGTCCTTATTGACTGCGTTAACAAGGTTGCTAACGGCTCACCCATTATTATGACAGGTGATTTCAACGCTTATGAAGACCAGAGCCTTGTTTATGAGGTTGCCTGTGCAAGCTTCAATGATACAAAAAAGGTTGCCGCAAACAGCGATGCAGGTCGTACCTTCACAAGTTACGGTAGTAAAGCAGAAGATGGCACAGGGGCTATAGACTTCATATTTGCTGATAAGAGTCTGCAGGTTGATACCTATAAAATCATCAGAAACACAGTTCAGGGCATTTATCCCTCTGACCATTATCCCATCGTTGCTGATATAGTAATTGAATAAAGTGCAAAAGTTCCACTCTGGGGAGTGGAACTTTCTTTTATATGAGACTAAAAATATAACTGAAAAAGTTTCTGAAAAACTCTATGATTGCTTTAAATCCTTTTGCCCTTCCATCAGTTTTAAGAACTTCACTGTTACCAGAGTCTACTGCTTTTTCACCATTATATTCACTTCTGAAGCCCGAAAGCCAGGATATCATACCATTGGGATAAGTAAGCTCAACATTTTCACCAATACCATTCTGTGTCTTCATCAAAGGATAATCTCCGCATCGTGATGAGAACATATCATTATTCACACTGAACCATGAATGATGTCCGCTGGAGGTCGGCACTCCGTTGGGATAAAGAGTAACAGCAAGAGTGGAAAGTCTGCAATCCTCCGGTATATTGCTCAGTGAAGTTATCCTTTCCCAGGTCGGCATAACATAATTATAGTAATTTACCAACGGGTCAAGAGCTCCGCTTATAAGCCAGACGGGAGTATCTTCAAGATATGCTATAGCTTCAACACCCGGTATCCACGCCGGACAGATAGGGAATATAGCAGCAAACATATCCGGGTATGCAACAGCCATTTTAAGCGTCATCTTTCCACCCATTGAATACCCGCCTATGTATATACGCTGAACATCAATATTTTCTTTGTTTTTTTCTATGAAATCATCAATAGCAGCTCTGAGAGGGTAAACCAGCTCATCAGTCCAATATAGCTTTTCTTCTTCTACCGAGCGTGGGGCAAATATGAATGCTCCCCCACTATCTTTGAATCTGCTCTGAAAATCGTCGCTTGTCCAGTTGTCGATATCGCTTCTGACAACCTGTTTGCCGTCAAATTCACCGTCACCCATACCGTGAAGCCATATAACCAAAGGATATTTCGTGCTGTCATTTTCTTTTGCGGGTGAGAAGTACCGATAGTCTATACTGAAGCCTTGAGTTTCAGGCCCGATACCGTATACGAAATGCTCAGGGATTTCAACTTTTTTTGCCGCAAGAGACGGTATAGACACTACAGATAAAAACATTAATACTGTGAGAATGATTGCTGATATTTTCTTAAGTTTCATATTTATTCCCCCTTTGAAACTATATTATCATATCGAAGGGTATGAAAACAAGATTTTTACCAATTAGGAATTATTAAAAAACTCTGTAAGAGCGAGCTTTAACGCCTTACAGAGTCTTTCAGATTTAATATGTTATTTTCTTGTATCCGCTCGGGAGCTTGAATACGGAGCTTGAGGGTGTGTCGTTGATTTTGGAAATCTTCATAGTTTCTGTGCTGCCGTCGGCATAAGTAACCTTAAGAGCCTTCACCTTATCGTTTATAAAATAGTAGGTTTTCTTTATGCCAAGTTCTTTATCCGTATAAATCTCCGCTACGGCTGTCTTGCCGGAGTAAATTGTAGTTTTAGCAGTTACATTCTTGGCATCTGACATATCAAGGATCGCTGCCATCATTACTACGCTGTAGACTACCCCATAAGCATCGTCATCCTTAAATATCGCATAAGTCTTATCGTCATCAAAGATAACATAAACCTTTTCTTTGTCAGCGTCAATAAGGTATTCAAAGTCACGTACATTCTTATTGTTTTTAAAGTCGTATCTTACAAAAATCTTGTTACCTTTTACAGCTAGGGTATAGTCAAATGTACCGTAGTCTTCATCCTTAAGACCTGTTACCTTTACACTCCAGTCACCGTCGGTAAAGTATTTCTTGAGCTTGCCGACTCTGTAGGATTTCACCTTTTTACTGTCGGTTGTAACACTTACAGTATCACTGTATGTACCCCAGGTAACCTCTCCGTCATTTTTAAAGCAGGCTCTGACTTTGATTTTGTATTTTGTAGAAGCTTCAAGGTCTTTGATTTTATACTCTGTTTTCTTTATACCCTTATAATATATCCACTTGCCGTTTTTATAGATATATACTCTGTAGCTTGCAGCGTTATCAACTTCCTGCCATTTTATGTAAACAGTTGAAGCAGAGGGGTTTTTAAGGGTTATAACAGCCTTGGTATGATCGGTATAAACAAGCTTTACTACTTCAGAAGGGCTGTATTGGAGTCCATCCGGAGTTGTTACATAAGCTTTAATAAGGAATTCGTATTCCTGGCCTAACACAGCATCTTCGTAAATATATTCAGTTATTTTAATATCATCAAAGCTCTTGATTAATGTAAGCTTACCGTCCTGCTTGAGATATAACTCGTAGCCTGAGGAACCTAACAGCTCATTCCAGGTAAGCTTGATTCCGTTTTCGGCAGAAATGGCTTTGATTACAGGTCCGGAAACAAATCCGCCGCCATTAACAATGCCTGTGCAGTATTCTTCACTGTCATATTTCACACCGTCAACGATAATATAGGATTTCACCGCCACATCATACCAATTACACTTAAGCAGACCTGTTAAATATATGCTTCTTTCTGTTGTAGATGTCTGAAGCACCCATTCGCCGTCAATCTTAAGATAAACATCGTAACCGTCAGCCTGAGCAACATAAGGCCAGCTAATCTCTCTGCCGCCGTTGACAAATCTGCCCTCGGAAATTCTTGTTGGTGCCGGAGGCAAAACTACATCCGGCTTTTCCGGCTGAGTTGTTGTGATTTCCTCCTCGGGAGTGGTCGTAGTTTCTTCCTGAACTGCAGTTGTAGTTTCTTCGGGTACTTCCGTCGTAGTCTCTTCCTGAGCCTCGGTTGTAGTCTCTTCCAGCACTGCGGTTGTGGTTTCCTCTTGCACGGTAGTGGTTGTTTCCTCCTGTGCAGTAGTTGTGGTGATTTCCTCCGTCACTGCTGTGGTTGTTTCCTCGGCAGTGTCCCCCTCAGCAGCCATTGAAGCCGAAGAGAAAACCGTTATACAAGCGAGTAATACCGCTAAGATTTTAGTAAGCTTCTTCATATTAATCTTCCTTTCCGTTTTTATGATAGCATAATATCACTCAAATGTGTATTTTATATGAAAAATCATTGTAATTACAAAACTGTAATCTTTCTTTATTAAAAAAACTGTATGGAGTTATTCACTGCCATACAGTTCTGTTTTTTATTATAAATCTTTGAGATGCTTGCTTCTGCTGGGATGTCTGAGCTTGCGAAGAGCCTTAGCCTCAATCTGTCTGATACGCTCTCTTGTAACGTTGAAAGCCTTACCAACCTCTTCAAGAGTCTGAGGTGTACCCTCACCGAGACCGAAACGAAGTCTTAAAACTTCAGCCTCTCTGGGAGTAAGAGTTTCGAGGACTTCATTAACCTTAGTTTTAAGGAAGGTCATTGCTGCAGCATCTGCAGGTGAAAGTGCATCCTCGTCGGGAATGAAGTCACCAAGGTGGCTGTCCTCCTCTTCACCGATGGGAGTTTCAAGTGAAACGGGCTCCTGTGAAATTCTGAGGATTTCTCTTACCTTGTCAACACCGAGACCGAGCTCCTTGGCAATGTCCTCGGGAGTGGGCTCTTTACCGTCGCGGTGAAGAAGCATATTGCTTGCCTTCTTAACCTTGTTGATAGTTTCAACCATATGAACAGGAATACGGATTGTTCTGCCCTGATCAGCGATAGCTCTTGTGATTGACTGTCTGATCCACCATGTAGCATAAGTTGAGAACTTGAAGCCCTTTGAATGGTCGAACTTGTCAACAGCCTTAATAAGACCAAGGTTACCTTCCTGAATGAGGTCGAGGAACATCATACCGCGGCCAACATATTTTTTAGCGATACTTACAACAAGACGAAGGTTAGCCTTTGTAAGGATTTCCTTAGCTTCTCTGTCATTGTTTTCGATTCTGATAGCAAGCTCGATTTCCTCTTCAGGTGATAAAAGAGGTACTCTGCCTATGTCCTTGAGATATACCTTAACAGGGTCATCGATTACGCTCTTTGCATCGAGAGCCGAAACA
>JAZQUF010000066.1:0-11671 GCA_045631165.1 Acutalibacteraceae bacterium | reverse complement strand
CCCGACCCGGTAATTTTTATCACTTGCGGACGAATAAGCAAAGCGTGTTTTTGCATCTTGGCGCCCCTGAAAGGGGAGCTGTCGAAATCGCTCGCGATTTTGACTGAGGGGTTCTTGTCACAACCGACAAAAGTAAGAGGCTCCGCGCCTCGAGCGGTGTAGACCATAAAAGAAAGAAAAAACAAAAACAATAAAAGCCGAGCATACAAGTTTCGCAGTAAGCGGTAAAAGGAAATACAAACAAAAATCATAAAAGCCGAGCATACAAGTTTCGCAGTAAAAGGTAAAATAAACTACAAACAAAAATCATAAAAGCCGAGCATACAAGTTTCGCAGTAAAAGGTAAAATAAACTACAAACAAAAATCATACAGCACAAGCCTTCCGATAAAATAATAAGTATCTTAAGTTAATGATATTGTCTTTCAGGAGAGGTCTTAGTCGATATGTTGCCTATGGCAACTCGATATATGCTTCGCACTCGATATGTTGCTTCGCAACTCGATATGCAACTTCGTTGCAAGAATGAATTGCACTTCGTGCATGGATAAGGAGAAAACTATGAGTCTTAACAATACACCGTCATCCGAACGCCTTTATATCGGCTTTTTCGGTATGCGAAATGCAGGCAAGTCCAGTCTTGTCAACGCTGTCACAGGGCAGAAGCTGTCCCTTGTCAGCAATATAAAGGGCACCACCACGGACCCTGTGAAAAAGGCTATGGAACTCTTACCCCTTGGCCCCGTGGTCATCATCGACACTCCCGGTCTCGACGATGAGGGAGCTTTGGGTGAGATGCGTGTCAGACGCGCAAAGGATATGCTGTCCTCAGTTCATATTGCAGTTCTTGTTGTGGACGCGTCAAAGGGCATGAGCGATGAGGATAAGTCCCTCGCCGCCGAGATAGAAAGCAGAAAGCTTCCCCTTGTCATCGCTGTGAATAAGGCTGATTTGCTCGGCAGTGTACCCGAAAATGAGGGTGATGTTATATATGTAAGTGCCGAGACAGGCTATGGCGTAAATGAGCTGAAGGAGAAGCTTGCAGGTCTTTCAAAGACGGCAAAAAGCCATAAGAAAATCCTCGCTGATATAGTTGGAAAAAATGATGCTGTGCTTCTTGTGACTCCCATTGACGAGTCAGCGCCCAAGGGCAGACTTATTCTCCCTCAGCAGCAGATTATAAGAGAGCTTCTGGAAATCGGCGCAGTGACAATGATAGTGCAGACAGAGGAAATCAACACTGCACTGCAGAATATCAGAAATAAACCAAAGCTTGTCATAACTGACTCTCAGGCTTTCGGCAAGGTGTCGAAGCTCGTGCCTGAGGATATTATGCTCACATCATTTTCTATCCTTTTTGCAAGATACAAAGGTGACCTCGGAACTGTTGTGGGCGGTGCAGACAAGCTGTCTCATCTCAGTGACGGTGACAGAGTGCTCATATCTGAGGGCTGTACTCATCACAGACAGTGCAAGGACATCGGCACAGTGAAGCTGCCTGATTGGATAAGAAAGTTTTCAGGAAAAAGCCTTGAGTTCACATTCACAAGCGGTGGAGAGTTCCCCGATGATCTGAGTGAATTCGCTCTTGTTGTCCACTGCGGAGGCTGTACTCTCAATGAAAATGAGATGAAAAACCGACTTGAAAAATGCAGATGTCAGAGTGTACCTGTCACTAATTACGGCACTGCCATTGCTGAAATGAACGGAATTCTCAGACGAAGCCTTGAAGTGTTCGGGAACACGGATTATTAATTATGAATTGCCTGCGTGCATTTAAAGGAGATTTTCTGTTACAGAGTGTCTCCTTTTTCTTTTTTTGGCGGTTTCTCGTATTTCAGATTCAGAGCCTTTTGTTCGAAGGCTTTCATATCAAAATTGGGCTCGTCTCTTAAAAGCTTTGGGATATTGCTTTTGTTGCTGCTGTTATTATAATCATAATTTTTTCTTTTTTTTGTTTTCTTCTGAGTGCCACAGGCATCAGTATCATTATCATTATCAGTATCATTATCAGTATCATTATCATATAGGCATACGTTCGTATCCGATATTATACTTTCGTCTGCATTTGCATTTTTGCTGTTCTGCCATCTTTTTTTAGCAATCTCTGAGTTTCTTTTGCAGAGTTGAGCATATTTTTCTTCGTTGATAGCAATATGCTCGACTATCTGATTGAAAAGAATGTTTACTGCGATATCGTCGTTTAAGTCGGGCTTTTCACCGCGAAGTCTGTATCCTGCTAAAGCTTGAAAGAGTCTGCCGGTTTGTTCTTCGCTTAATAGCCCTGTAGCTTTTAAATCCACATCGTACAGTATAAATGTTCCTTTTTTCATAAATAAATACCTCCGGTAAATAAAAAATCAACAGAACAAATGTTCTGCATCTAATTCCATTCTATAGGCGAAATTTTTCTTTGTCAAGGGGTTTTGCTTGAAAAAATATTTTCATTATGCTACAATGATAAAAAAATTAAATAAAGGGTGGTAGAAACAATGAAATTTACAAAGTTACTCAGATACCTTACAGCTATTATGATGGTGGGGGTCAACCTTTGGAATTTAGCTTATAATGATTATGCATGGCCTGCAGTAAGCAGAGACGGTGCATACCTTATGGTTTATTTTGTAGGTAATGCTCCCGAAGAGCAGACTATTCATATGGCTGTAAGCACTGACGGATATAATTTTGCAGCTCTCAACAACAACGAAGCTATGATTGATCAGACTATGGGTACCGGCTGTATCCGTGACCCCTATATCCTCAAGGCTAAAGATGAAAACGGCAAAGACTGCTATTACATAGTTGCAACTGATATGAACGCTGAGCTTGGCTGGACTTCAAACCACGCTATCATTTTCTGGAAGTCCTATGACCTTGTAACATGGGAAGATGAATTTGTTCTCGACTTCCGCACCTTTGAGGGCTGGGAAAACTGCAACAGAGCCTGGGCTCCTCAGATTATCTATGATGAAGCTGAGGGTAAGTATATGGTTTATCTTGCATTGGCTGAGTTTGATGACCCCGCTACTCCCGAAAACGAAGACTGTGCACAGCACTATTATGTTTACACTGAGGACTTCAAGACCTTCACAGCGCCCGAATACCTTTACGGCAGACGTGATGAAGTAGTGACAAATGCTGACGGTTGGACTTTCACAGGCGTACAGTGCATTGACGCTGATATCGTCTATAACGAAAAAGACAGCTATTACTATATGTACTTCAAAGAGGATCTGACTCAGAAAATTGCCTGGGTACGCTCAAAGACACTTCAGGGCTTTGCAGAAGTAGGTGCAACGGATTATGAAATCTGCTCACTTAACTATTGGGGCGTTGAGGGTAGCTTTATGTATAACATCACAGGTACAAACAAGTGGCTTATGCTTATGGATGAATACGGTGAGGGTGGCTCCTTCTTCCCACAGATGACATCAGACTTCAAGACCTTCAAGAGATTCAGAAGAGCGCTCATCAGTGTCAATCATCTCAATCCCCGTCACGGCAGTGTAACAGCAATCAGCGAGGCTGAATATGAGAGACTTGTCGACGCTTACGGTATTTCTGAAATCCCTGCTAAAGAGAAGGAATAATATCACTTATGCAAAAAGACAGAGAGAGTATATATTCCATGACCAAGGTGGCTCTGTGTGTGAGTCTTCTGAGCGTGGTATCGTATTTTGCTTTGCCTTTACCTATGACCCCCGTAGTGCTGTCTCTTCAGACAGTAGCAGTGGGCATAACCGCACTGATTCTTTCGCCCGGGCAATGTGCTTGGGCGATGATTTTGTATCTTCTTATGGGTGCTGTCGGTCTGCCTGTGTTTTCGGGCGGTACAGCAGGTATAGGCAAGCTTTCAGGCCCCACGGGAGGGTACTATTTCGGCTTTCTCATAAGTGCGGTTCTGATGAGTTTTCTCAAGGGCAAGAAGATAAATTTCAAGAGGTACACTGCCGTGTGTCTCTTGGTTTCCATACCTGTACAGCACATCTGTGCAATATTTATGATGTGTATTCACAACGGTTTTGATGTTAAGGCGGCGTTTATGAGTGTGTCACTGCCCTTTATTTTTGGGGATATTATCAAGGCTGTCGGCACAGCGGTTTTAGGCGTGGCGGTGAATAAAAGAATTATGAATTGAGGAAACAATAAAAGTTTTGTCAAACTTTTACAAAAGTTTGTGGGGTGAGGGGCGAAGCCATGCAATGATAAAGAAAAACATCCACCTGAAATTTAAACAGGTGGATGTGATTTTTGTTTAAGAATGAATTGCACCTGCGGTGCATGGGTACGGCTGAATATAAAGGCCGTACCTTTTTATATAGGTGAAATTCTTGTGAAATATATTGATTGTTTGTTTTTATGTGCTATAATTATTAAAAAAGGTGAGAAGGAATGAAAAACTATGAAGAAAACAATTAATATAATGTGGAGCGTGTGTCTTGTGGCTGTAATTCTGACAGCTTGTCTTTTTACCGCTTCCGCTGCAGAGGATGATTACAGTTGGTTTGGATATTACATTGACAACGGAAAAGCAAAGATAAATGCAGTGTATGTTGAGTCAACCCAGACCGAAATCACAATCCCTTCCGAAGTAGACGGCTACCCTGTGGGGGGAGTGGTCTTTAACATTTATGAACATACTCTTGAAAAGGTAACTTTTTCTGAGGGCATCACTGCAATTAACGGCACTTACAATGCGAGTATCAAGGAACTCGTAATACCTGCAACTGCGGCCACCATAAGTGACAGAGCTTTTCAGCATGTTACAGACCTTGAAGGGATAACAGTTGCCGAGGGTAATGAGAACTACTCCTCTGAAAACGGTGTGCTTTTCGATAAGGATAAAACAACACTCCTGCACTATCCGAGATGGAAAAAGGATGCTACATATAAAGTTCCCGACAGTGTCATAGAAATCAGTCCCGATGCATTCAAGGAAAATGAATATCTCAAAACTATAGAGCTTGGTGAAAATCTCGAAAAAATAGGCTCAGGTGCTTTTTATAAAGCCGTTAAGCTCAGTAAGATAGTTTTTGGCGAAAAGCTCGATGTTATAGAGGCTAATGCTTTTTATAATTGTGTCTCACTTAAAGAGATAACTTTACCTGAGGGACTTAACAAATTGGGTATGTTCGCTTTCGCACAGTGTTATGGTATTGAGACTGTCAAGTGGGAGTATCCCATTGATAATGTGGAGCCTGGAATTTTCTCGGGATGCACCACACTTAAAAATGTTTATCTCTCCGATAAGATAACAGCTATACCTGAGGGCTTTCTTTCAGGCTGTAAGGCTCTTGAGAGCATAGATCTTACTTATGTTGAGACTATAGACGGCGATGCTTTTTCCTCCTGCACTAAATTGAAGGATGTTAAGTTTTCGGATAAAATAAAGACCATAGGCGGTTTTGCTTTCAGATATTGCAGTGCATTCACTGATTTTACCGTACCCGAAAGCGTGGAGACCATTTTAGGTTATGCCTTTGCCGATTGTCAGAACCTTAAGAGCATAACTCTTCCCAAGGGTCTGAAAGTGCTCGGAAACAATGTTTTTGAAAATTGCCCTGTGCTTAAAAGCGTAAGCTGGCCCGATGAAATACAAAAAATCCCTTACAGTGCATTTATGAACTGCACAGGTCTTGAAAGCATAACCTTGCCCGAGGGTGTTACAGATATAAGTATGAGTGCATTCAAAGGCTGTAGTGCACTTAAAACAGTGGTGCTTCCCGAAAGCCTTAAATATATCGGAGTTGAAGCATTCGCAGACTGTAAAGCCCTTGAAAATATAAATTTCCCTGAGGGACTCAAGGATATCGGTCTGATTTCATTTGCAGGGTGTACTTCGCTTAAAGAAGCGATATTACCCGAGAGCGTGACGAGTATCAGCTCAGGTGCTTTCCGTGGCTGCACGGCTCTTGAAAGTGTGAGCATACCTGCAGTGACGCATATATATGACGCTACCTTTAACGGCTGTAAGGCTCTGAAAAATGTAACGGTTTCCGATAAAATATCAATTATATATTCAGGTGCTTTTGTTGATTGCACTTCTCTTGAAAGCTTCCGTATGCCCGATGAAGCCGAAACAGTATATCTCGGTGCATTCAAGGGCTGTACCGCACTGAAAAATCTGGTGCTCGGTGAAAAGGCAAAGAGCCTTGTGCTTTCGGATATCTGCCTTGAAAATCTGATTATTACGGCAGATGAAAGCAATCCCGATTTCGCAGAGTCTGACGGTATTCTTTACAGTAAGGACAAAACAGCAATTTACTACTATCCGAAAAATATCGGCGGTGAAAGCTTTACTGTTCCCGCAGGTGTCACAGCTATAAAGGAAAATTCTTTTTACGGTGTGAAGAAGCTCAGCAGTCTTACTGCTCCCGAGGGACTTGTCAGCATAGGGACAAATGCCTTTAACAAGTGCGAAAACCTCAAGACTATAAGTCTCCCCGACAGCCTTAGATATATCGGCAGATATGCTTTCGATAATACTGCCGCAATCAAAGATGAGACAAATGTTTACGAGAATATCATCTATATAGGAAAGCACCTCATTGACGAGAAAACAGGGGTTCTTCAGCATACAATCAAAGAGGGTACTCTGTCTGTTGCAGATGCTGCTTTTTATGGCAGTAAGGCCGTTGGCGTAAGCCTTCCTGAGAGTGTCATAACAATAGGTAAAGAGGCTTTTATGGGCTCGGCAATCAAGGATATTGTTCTGCCGAAAGGTGTGACAGAATTGGGTGAGAGTGCTTTCAGCGGCTGTACATCTCTTCAGACAGTAGCCATAAGAGGAAAGGTGACGGTTATTCCGACTAAGGCTTTCTATAACTGCAAAGCTCTTAAGAGCATTCACCTGACAGCAGATATCACCGAAATAAAAGAAAATGCCTTCGAATCCTGTAAAAACCTCAAGACGGTTTACTATGAGGGCTCCGACAAGCAGTGGGCTGAGATTAAAACAGGGGCGAAGAATGACTATCTCACTAAAGCTACGGTTGTTTTTGACAGCGATTATGACCACAAGCATAAATATACTTCATATCTTACCGCACAGGCAACCCTCAATAAGGACGGCAGCAGATTATATGTCTGCCGCTGCGGAGACAGCTATACAGAGGCTATTGCGAGAATTGATAACGTGGCTCTTGTGAAAACAAGATACAGACAGGGTGACGATAAGGGCGTGCCCGAAATCTCTGCCTGGGACAGTAATGGCAATAAGATAACGAGCTTTAAGGTCGAGTGCACCAATTATACCAATATTGCAGGCAGACACGAGGCCAAGGTTACTTTCACAGGTGACTACAACGGTACCAAGACCTTCACCTTTGATGTGCTTCCCAAAACACTTTATACCCTTCAGCACAGACCCAACAACACAGAAATCTATCTTTATTGGGGCGGTGTCGAGGGTGCCACAGGATACAGAATATATAAGTATAACGAAAAGACAAAAGAGTGGGAAAAGATAAAATCCACTAAAAACACTTATTATACTGTGAAGAATCTCAAATCAGGCAAGACCTATAAGTTTGCCGTAAAGGCTTATACAAAGATTGACGCAGATACAATTTTCTGGGGCAAGAGCCTTAAGAAGATAACTGTCAAGGCTATACCTGCAAGACCCGAAATCAAGGCAACTTCCGCTAAAAAGGGTGTAGCCACAATCACATGGGCAGATGTCAGCGGTGAAAGCGGTTATCAGCTTTACTACAGCACAAGTAAAGACGGCAAGTATAAGAAGGTGAAATCCTATTCTGCAGGCACTGTCAAGGCAACAAAATCAAATCTCACAAGCGGTAAGAAGTATTACTTCAAGGTGAGAGCTTACAAAAAGACCTCGGGCGGTGTGGTTTACAGTGATTTCAGCCCTGTGAAGAGTGCGAAGATAAAATAAATAAGGTTAGTTGAGAGTATAAAAACAGACCTGCAAGGAAATATCCTGCAGGTCTTATGCTTTTCTTTTTTTGCCCTCGCCGGGCAGGCGTCACTTTTGCTGGCGCACAAAAGTAACATAAAATGCGCTGATTTACTTCTTGTGATATCTTAAATGACAGATGTCATCACCGTTAGCAATTGTTTTGGGAAGGTCAAGCTCTGCACCGTATCTTTCACCGATGCCTCTGTCGCCGCACATTGCAATATCGCAAAGCATAGCGATTTCTTCGTCGCTGCAGCCTGCTTTCTGCCATGCCTTAACGAGGGGGCAGTAGTGGAAGTGGATTTCGAGTTCATCGTCGGTGGAGTTTTTAACATCCATTTCGAATACCCACTGAGCAGCTTTGGTGAAAAGAGTCTTTCTCAGACCGATAAGTGAGTCTGTCTTGCCTTTTTCAACAAGACCCTTACCCTGCATAAGACCGCAACGCTTAACAGCAGCTGAACCGAAATCTTTAGGGTCAAGACCGCGTTTGCTTGCTTCGTCGCAGAGAAGGTAGAGCCATGTAGCTCTGTGCTCAAGCTGTTCACGTACAGCTACGATAAGGGGGTTTTTGATTTTTGCTTCGTTTTTTACTTTGCTCATTTTTAAATCCTCCGTTTTTATGTGGAAATATATAACATAACAATTATATCAAACTCTTATGGCTTTTGCAAGAAAATATTTATTTTCATTCTGAAAGAGTGTATTTGAAGTAGGCAATGTCACCTGTGAGGTTAAAGTAGGTGCCTGATACACCCTTGGAAAGCCCCATATAAAGCTGACGTGAATAAAGAGGTATCATTACAGCTGATTCTATGAGATATTTTTCAGCTCTGACGGTTTTATCTGCGGTATCCGCAAGGCTGTCGGTAAGCTTGATTTCAGAAACCATGGAGTCATATTTTTTGTCACTGAAGCCTGAAATGTTGTCAGCGGATGCGCTGGTGTAGCGTTGGAGAGCACTGAATGCTGTGTTGGTGGTGTAGGTGACAGGTGTAAGTGCAATCTGATAGCTTTTGCTCTGTATCTTTTTAAGAAGGTCACTTTCACTGACAACCTCAACGAAGATTCCGCACCTGATACCGAGAGATGCCTGCCAGGACTGCATAAGCTTTCTGACTGTGGTTTCATATTCCTCGGTGCAGATGATACTGATATCGCATCTGTCAAGGTCAAGGGAGTTGAGACCTTTTTCGAAAAGTGATACGGGATTTTCATTTTTATAATACGGCACTGCTGAGGCTATGTCTCTGTAGCGCTGTGTTCCTATTGACATTGTGTGCGGGATGATGCCCTTTGCCGTAACGGGTCCGAGATCATTTTCGAGAACGCTGTAGTCGAGGCTTGCGGCAATAGCACGTCGGATATTTTTGCTTGAGAGAATGCTGTCTGCGCAGTTGAAGGTCAGAGAGAGGATACTGCTGTCGAAGGGTATGACGGTATATTTTTTATTGCCTGCAAGGTCGAGGCTTTGTTCCTCAGTTAAGGGTGAGACGGAATAAGTCTTGCTTTTCAGCTTGTCGAGTCTTGTGTTCTGTTCGTTGTTTATTGAATAATAAACTGAACGTGGGAGCACCTTTTCGCTGTCGTAATAGTAGTCATTTTTTCTTATGGATACAGAAGCATCGTCGACCCAGTTGTTTATATAGAAGGGACCGTTATATATGAGATACTTTACCGCAAGACCGTATCGTCCTCCTGTAGCCTCAAAGAAAGCTTCGTTGCAAGGCATACATCCGGGCTCAAGGAGAGTGAAAAGGAAGTCGGGGTCAGGCTTTTCCAGTGTTATTCTGAGAGTATAATCATCGATTGCTTCAACGCCGAGTTTTTTAGCTGACATCTTGCCTGAGTTGACCTTCTCTGCATTTTTTATACAGTAAAGAGCCTTTGCAACGGGCGACTTTGTTTCAGGCAGAAGTGCTCTGGTGATACCGAAGTCGAAGTCGTGAGCTGTTACAGGAAGAGAATTTGTCTCCTTTGAGCTAAGACCTATAAGGGGGCCCGCATATATGCTGACTCTCCATCTGCAGTCATTGCGCAGATGGAAGGTATAGGTGAGAGTATCGGCAGAGTACTCCCAGCTTTCGGCACAGCCGGGTATGATTTCACCCTTGTCATTTAAGGTGACAAGACCCTCAAAGCAGTTGGTGATGATATTTTTTGATCCCGTAAAGGATATAATCTGCGGGTCAAGATACTCAGGGTCTTTGTCTATGGGGAATACAAGTCCTGCATCTGAGCCCTTGATTTCACCGCAGGCTGTAAAGCAACTGAGTATGAGAATTACACCTAAGATAAGGCAAAGAGATTTTTTTATCATATTTTTCATTCCTAACTTTATAATAAATAGGTTATATTTCTAAATCGAAATTAAAGTTGTAGTTTTTATTGATATAATATTTAATTATAGAGTTGACGTCAGGACACAAAGAGTGTAACTCCTCACTCCTAACTCCTCACTCCTAACTCAAAAAGAAAAGGAGTTTATATAATGAATTACATTTTAGATTTCGTAATTATCATACTACTTATTATATGCCTTGCACTTCTCTTTTTGGTGCTGAAAAAGAAAAATAATCAAGAAAACGACAGAGTTTTGCCTGAATTGGAAAAATTAGGCGGCAATATAGCATCTCTCAAAGAGCAGACTCAGCAGCAGAATAATGTCCTTTACGGTGCGGTGAGAGATGAATTCAGCAAGTCGAGACTTGAAAATAACGCTCAGCAGAGTGAGCAGAGAAAAGAGATCACTGCTCAGATGGGTGAAATGACAAAGAAAATAGAAAAGATGAATACGGATAGCTATGCCTTCAATCTTCGTATGTCGGAGATGATTTCCAAGAATCTTCTTGAAATGAGAAAGGGTAATGAAGAAAAACTCGAGCAGATGAGACTTACCGTTGACGAAAAGCTCAATGAGACCCTCACAAAGAGACTTGACTCTTCATTTAAAACTGTCAGTGAGCAGCTTGAAAATGTGTATAAATCCCTGGGTGAAATGAAAATACTTTCTACAGGTGTAACTGAGAATGTCACCTCACTCAACAGAATCCTCACCAATGTAAAGGCAAGAGGTACCTGGGCAGAGGTACAGCTTGAGGGACTCCTTGACCAGACTATTCCCGGTATGTTTGAAAGAAACGTTATGACTAATCCCTCAAGTAAGAATATTGTTGAGTTTGCCGTTAAGATCCCCTCGGGTGACGATAAGACAGCTATGACTTACCTTCCCATCGACTCAAAGTTTCCTGTTGAGAGCTATATAAGACTCTGCGATGCTGCTGACAGAGGTGATGCCGCCGCAGCTGATGCTGAAAGAAAGGCTCTCGAGACCACGGTTATCAATCAGGCTAAGGAGATAAAGAAATATATCAATGAGCCTGTTACTACTCCCTTTGCTATTATGTATCTTGCTACAGAGGGACTTTACAGCGAGATTATCTCTTCAAAAAATGCTGTGGCTGAAAGATGTCAGAGTGAGTTCTCAGTTATGATAGCAGGCCCCAGTACTATAACAGCTCTTCTCAACTCACTTTCGGTAGGCTTCAGAGCTATGGCTATTAACGAAAAGGCTAAGGAAGTCAGAGTGGTGCTTGCTGCTGCTAAGGTGCAGTACGATAAGTTTGGTGTACTTCTCGATAAGGCGAGAAAGAAAATCACTGAGGCAGGCAAGAGCCTTGACGATGCTCAGTCGAGAAACAATATGATTCAGAGAAAGCTCAAGAGCGTTGAGGAAATCGACAGAGGCAGTGCA
>JAZQUF010000065.1:0-2309 GCA_045631165.1 Acutalibacteraceae bacterium | reverse complement strand
TGGGAGTCCAGACAGCCTCAAGCAACGAGCTGATATTTGACAGCGTGCCGAGCGGAGGACTATATGTGCTCCGCAACCGAACCAAGGGGCACGAGGAGCGCATCTTCACCTATGAGAATGGAGAACAGGTGTGGTGGTGAGAGGTTTTTTCCGGTTTTTCGGTGAGCAGTTTCATGCGGTGTACGGTGCTGCGGTTTCCCGAATAACCTAACAACCGCCAACCGCAAAACCGTAAAAAACAACAGACCAAACTGAATAAAGGCGTGAAACCGAAAAACGATAAGAGTAGGGAAACTCAAAAAAAAACAAAAAAATGAAAAAAAGAAACATTTGTGGTATATTTGCTACTGTATTTGCAATTGCAACAGTCATCTCACTTGCATCATGCAGCCAAGATGACGAGTATTATTATGATAGCGAAATGTTCACTCGAGCAGAGGGAATGGTTTTGGATGGGGAAGGCAATCTTTGGGGAGAGGATATTTTGGTATTTGACAAGTCTCTAGAGAAAGTTGAGTTTAATCCTATTAATTCTCCTGAAGATTTTTGTGCTTCTTCTGAAAGAAGCGATGTGACGGTAACAGTTAAATATAATAAAGGGAATCAAAATATTCCCAATGATGTAACTTACAAGTCACACGATAATTCATCTTTAGCAAACGTTGGGGTTTTACAAAAAGAAGTACTATTTCAGCCTTATGTAAATAGACTTTCCGTTAAAGTTCAATTTAAAGCTCAAATGATATTAACTGGTGGTGAAGATAATGACACCGTTTTTTTTCTCTCTGAAGTAAAATCAGTTAGTGTTCCTCTAAATAATAATCAATGAAATTATAAACACATGGGATTTTGTAAGTTTTTATTGCTCGCTATTGCAGTAACTATTTGTGTGCCAATCTTAGCTCAGCCCACGGCCAAACAGAAGCGTGAGCGTATGAAGATTGTGAAGAGAATCTCCAAGAAAAAGAAACCTCTTATTCTTTTGAATGAAAAGAAAGAACTTTCAGTTAAAGAATATGTCAACTTGTCTGATAGCATCAGCATACTTGTACTCCATAAGAATGGCAGTTCTGGGGCGGCTTATTATGGAGAGAAGGGTACCGATGGAGTGATTAGTATACGAACGCAGCAATACCAGGATTCCTTAGATTCTTATTATAGAAGGAATGCAATTGTTGCTTATAGGCAAAACGAAATGGATTGCTTCTTTGGAAATGAAGAACCTTTAATTTTGTTTGGAGAACACGAGATAAGCAGAAAGGCATTTTACGAGTTACCAGAAGATAGTGTTGCATTTGTCAACTTCTACTTGACAGATTTTGTGAAAGAATACTACGCACCTCACGGAAAGAAAGGTATTGTATATGTATGCCCGCGAAAGAAGAGTTCGGGTATTAAGTATACAGAGTCCTTCCCCTTGCCAGCTAACGGAAGAAACTACCTGTATGATTTCGGCTACTCTTGGACTTCCTTTGAAGCTACAGGAGACAGTATTTCGTGTGGGGAATACATACAAGTAGCTCTTAAGGCCTATGAGGACGAAATAGACAAGAGTATTCAGGCCACTGTTGTTGTTTCATGTGTTATCCATACAGACGGAACAATAAAGCCCTTTTTGGTAGAGCGGATAGAGACGAAGCAGGCTCTTGCAAAAGAGCTGCAGGAAAAGCTGGTTAGGATATCAGAAGAAGTGATCCGCTCCATGCCAGCTTGGCAGCCAGGATACGGCACTCTGCATGATATAAGAAATAATCGTGATATTATAGATGAAAGAGAGGCGTATCGTCCTATTTCAGTCCATTTTGGGAAGAAACTTTATAGATAGAAAAGATATTAAAAAATCTTTATCCTCTTCACTCTCAACAACTTAACGTCGAACTCTTGACAAAGGCTTAAAAATGTTGTATATTTGTATAAAATTTGCTTCACCTCAAACCGAACAACCGCCAACCGCAAAAAACAAACCGTAAACCGATAAGAACTGTAAAATTAAAATAATTTTTCCATGAAAGCAAATGGTCAATCCCTTTCCAGTATCGTGCTGGCTCTGATATGCTTTTCCTGCTATCTTCCGCCAGTCTATCTGTTTACCGATGCGCGTCTGCTGCCCAAGTGGTATCTGTGCGTGGCGATACTGGCTGCAACGGGGATGTTTGCCGCCGTGGCACGGCTGCGCGGCAAGCCCTTGCCTGATGGCAGAGGGGTGATGACCTCATTTTGCAAGATGTTCACGACGGTTACGGTCATGGAATGCCTGTGGGTCGTTGTCTGTATCGTGAAGGACGGACTGCGGCCTGTTGGTGAGGTGG
>JAZQUF010000064.1:0-3730 GCA_045631165.1 Acutalibacteraceae bacterium | reverse complement strand
ACTTGAGCCGAAGATTCTCTTTTTTGACGAGCCTACATCAGCACTTGACCCCGAGCTTACAGGTGAGATTTTAAAGGTTATCCGTGAGCTTGCAAAGACAAATATGACAATGGTTATCGTTACACATGAGATGACCTTTGCCAAAGAGGTCAGCGATTACATTGTGTTTATGGATCAGGGTGTAATTGCCGAGCAGGGTGAAGCTCAGGAGCTTATCAGCAATCCAAAGACAGAGAGATTGCAGGCGTTCCTGAGTAAGATAAGCGATTAAACATTAGCGCGTTTTGTGTTACTTTTGGGCGCTAGCAAAAGTAACGCCTCCGCGGCGAGCGGTGGGGTGCGGGGCGAAGCCCTGCCACATAAAAAAGATAAGACAGTCTGTAATCAGGCTGTCTTTTTTGTTTGGTGTGTTGTTGGAACGCGTCGGACTTTGGCGGTGTAGGGGAGTGTTAACCCGCCGAGGTAATATTAGATGGACTCTTGAAAAGGGTGTTTTTTTGTTATATAATGTCATTGATATCACAATTAAGGAGAATAAAATGAAGAAAAGTTTTGCTTTTGACTATAGAATAGTGCTTTACACAATTTTGGCAGTTTTTGTAGGTGTTTTAACGTATTCTTCTATAAAAACTGACAAGGATATAGGTATGGGTTTGATATTCGGGGGATTTACTTTATTGATAATGTTTGGAATTATAATTCATCCTAAATTTTATATTGGAGATGAAGAAGGACTTACTATCTGGTATCTGCCTTTTGTTAAAGAATATTACAAATGGAGCGAAATAAAAAGAATAAAGAAAGGAAGTCGTGTGTCAAGTCGCTTTATTTTACTTGACCTTTTATGGAAAGAATATGAGATTATACCTGTAAAAGAAAGACGATATAAAGGCTCAAAATATCACAGTATATTTCATACATCTGAGATTTTTAAAAGCCCTCTTGCTGTGAGAATGATTAAAAAGTATTGGGATGGAAATATTGAAGATGATTCGTTTTCATGGATTAAAAAGCATTTTACAAAAGAAGATAAAATAGTTAAATATGACTTGACAGAAGTAAAGCAAAAAGAAAAATCGGCAAGGGATGCTATTAAACAAATTGTTTCTCAGTATGCAAGTAAGGCGGAAATGTATGGCAAAACTATAGATGCAAGTTGCACATATTTTACTGATGATGAGGATTTTAACAGTCGTCCTAAAGAAAACTACAGTTATGTTGCAGAAATTTTTATTGAAAAAGAAAATGATGAGGATAGAAGCTTTTATATCAATGTTGAGTTGTTATTTGTAAGTTATGGTAAAAGTAAAATCAAAATAACCGAAAATAAAAAAGTTTTTGAAGAAATCGAAAAGCATATAAATGAAGCTATCGAAAAATAAAATATATACAGCAGAGTGAAAAATACACTCTGCTGTTTTTTTATCTATGTAAACTCGGCGGGATAAAACTAAAAGGTACGCGAGTGTTACCCGCGTACCGATGAAAATATGTCAGCTTATTTTAAATTGCTTATAAATCTGTACATCAACACAAGCCCTGCGCTGATAAGCATACCACCTATGATATCGCTGAGCCAATGCACGCCTGAAATCAATCTGCCAAATACCATAAAAATTATAAAAGCTGTAATCACAACCGATAGAAATTTCTTTAAAGCAGAGTTTTTAATACGGGAGTTTAACTGCATAATGGCTGTAGGCATTACACATAAAACAAGCATTGTTGTCGATGACGGATATGATGCTTCAAGAAAGCCGTCTATTAAAACAGGTCTGTAGTTTACTGCTAAAAATTCAAAGAGTATATATACGGTAGTAACCGCAATATAAAATCCGCCGAGAATAAAAATGCTGTAATCTACAAGCTTCAGCTTCTTTCTTTTAATCCACTGTGCCAAGCCAAGTAAAGCAAAGCCGAACATAACAGCTATGGGGATAAGTCCCAGCCAATCTGTTATGGTATATAAGGTCATATTTGTACCTGTAAGATTGTGTATAAAAGAGTTTATTGTAGCAAAGCCAACCTTGGATTCCTGGGGGCCGATGGCTCTGACATCAATAAAATAAAGGGCCATAGTCCAGAGTATAAATGCAAAAGTTGATATTAAAGATGCGTACAGATTTTTTAGGTTTTCCTTTTTCATTGTTTGTTACCTGCCTTATGATATATTGGCTTTCGCCTGAAAATATGTTAAAGCACTACACATCTAAAAGCAAGAAGCAAAGAGTGACGGCAGTGATACTTTTCGTGTCACTGCCGTTTTGTAATAAGAATAACCTTTATTATAAAGAAAATGAATAAAAAAGTTGCCGCATAGGGTTGCTGACTGATGATAAACAAAAGCGAAGCTACAGCAGTCAGCAATAAAGAAGCTTTGCTTTTGGTTTGTAACCACAGAGTGTGTCGGCAGTTTTGCAGGCTCAGAGTCAGTATGCCCATCAATATGCTTGAGATAACTACAACCAAATAAGTGCTTTTAAGATGTGAGGATACTGTGCTAAGTGATAATAGTGAAACCGCTTCTACTATTTCATGTGACTTTTGCCCGAATAAAGGAAGAAACAGAAAGACTGCAACACTCACATCGAGCAGACCAAAAACTAAATCACGAAAGTTGTGTTCTTGTTGTTTTACATCTTTTTCCGCTATGCTTAGCAGTTCTTCTCCTGACAGAAGTTCGTCGATTGATATGCCGAAAAACTTTGCAATAGCTTTCAGTGAGTCGATATTGGGGAGCCCTCTGCCTGATTCCCATTTTGAAATTGCTGTCCTTGACACAAAAAGGATTTCGGAAAGATCTTCTTGAGTGAGATTTTTTTGTTTTCGCAGTGCTTGTAATTTTTCGCCGAATTCTATAGTAATCACTCTTTTCTGAATTAGATTAAACTCGGCGGGAGAGTAAGCTGTTTCTGTCGCTCACTCTCCCGCGTACCAATAAAATTTGCTTTGTTATTTTTGTGCCGCTCGCCGGGCGGGCGTTACTTTTTGCTGGCGCCAAAAAAGTAACCAAAAACGCGCTGATTTTTATTTGCTAAGCTCAGCTCTTAATGCTTTAACCTCTTTGAGCACACACTCAGGTGACGGACCACCTTTAACAGTTCTCTTGCTCACACACTCGTCAAGGTCAATAGCCTTATATACATCCTCGTCAAAGAGGTCACATACAGCTTTGTATTCCTCAATAGGAAGTGTCTCAAGGGTAAGTCCCTTGTCAATGCAAGTAGCTACAAGCATACCTGTTGCCTTATATGCATCACGGAAAGGAAGTCCTTTGTAAACAAGATAGTCAGCAGCATCAGTAGCATTGATGAAGCCTCTTGCAGCTGCGTTTCTCATATTGTCACGAAGCACAGTTGCTGTCTCAAGCATAGGTGCAAAGGTGTCAAGGCACATAATAACTGTGTCAAGTGCATCAAATACAGCTTCCTTGTCTTCCTGCATATCTTTGTTGTATGCAAGGGGAATACCTTTCATTACAGTCAGAAGTGTCTGTAAATCGCCGAATACACGACCTGCCTTGCCTCTTACAAGCTCAGCAATATCGGGGTTCTTCTTCTGAGGCATAATGCTTGAGCCGGTTGAGAATGCATCGTCAAGCTCAATAAATTTGAACTCCCATGAGCACCAGGCGATAACCTCTTCAGCAAAACGTGAAAGGTGAACCATAATGATGGAAAGTACACTTAAAAGCTCGAGGGCATAGTCTCTGTCTGATACACCGTCAAGG
>JAZQUF010000063.1:0-16397 GCA_045631165.1 Acutalibacteraceae bacterium | reverse complement strand
GGCAGGTGAAGAAGATATCAAAGACCGTCCCGTTGAAATAATGAATGTAATTGACCCTATACTTATAGGTGCCAATACATCTTTTGCAAATAGTATCAATGAGGTAGGTTATGCAGGTGTAAATAGCTACATCAGTCAGAAAAAGGCTATTACCGAGGATACATTCAACAGCTTTATGGCTCAGAATGCTTCAGATAAGATGTTCGGTGTAAGCTACGATTTCCTTTACAACAAGGATATGAGCTCCTTCCTCTGGACCTTCCTCAGAAAGAAGCTTGAAACAGATCCTAAGATACACGAAAAAGAAATAGCTGAAGCAGAAGCAGAACACAGATATTCAACCTGTGCAATGAAGGGTGCTTATGATGCCTGCGCAGAGATGCTCAACAATTACCGCTATGCTTATGGTGAACAGAAAGAAATCGACAAGAAGCTTTTCGCTGACATCGTTGAGGAAAAAATAGCTCTTCGTAATGCATATACCGGTAAAGAAGAGGTTCACTACAACTACTACTATGAGTTCACAAAGGGCTCATTCTCTCTTATGAGAGCTAATGACAACAATCAGATTATCAACACTATTTCAAAAATATGGAAAGGTAACAACGGCTTTACATGGAAAGTAGATGCTCTTTGCAGCAGCAGAGAAGTAGCAAATGAAAATGCAATAAAGATTGCCAACTTTATAGGAAAGCTCCTTTATCCTAATTTTGTTGAGATTCCCGCATCAACTGTGGTTTTCAGAGATAGCAAGAGCATAGATACTTACAACTTCTTTGTAAAAGTAGCTGAAATCTCAGGCCTTGCTGACATTCTTCAGGATAATTGGTGCAATGCAACCACATTTGATGTCAAGGGTATTATGCAGGCTGTTGGTGTAAACATTGACGAGTATGTTCTTCTCGATGTTGAAACAGAAAAAGGCGAATATATGGGTGCGAGAATCCTTAACGATATGTTTAAGAGCTTCTACAGTAACCCTGTTCTCTATGTTGAACAGCTCATTCAGAAGTTCAGTAAGAACTATGCATACTCCTACAGCAAGGCTTTTGAAGCGCTCTTTGTTCTCAGCTATCCCTCAATGGCAGCTAAATCAAGAAGTGGTGCTTATCAGTATCTTGAAAGCTATGACGGTACAGAACTCAAAAGCTTAGACGGTTTCCTTCAGTTCATTGCAGACTGTCTCTATGTAAATAATGTTGATGATGGTAATTCCGGTGCAACAAAGTTTTACTTTGCACCTCTTCCCGTAAACAGAATCTCAACTGCTGCAGATGCCGATGAGCTTCACCTTTATATGCTTTGCTATATGGATATCAACCGTGCCTTCGGTACACACACAGCGGATGGCAAATATATAAGCAACACTACAAAAATAGACGCATTTATCAATAGTATTGTTGAGGCTAATAAAAATGCAGTCGGTATTGAAACAACAGCAAGGGTATTAAGATCCTTGTTCTCAAGTGATCTTACAACGGTTGATATTATAACCTTCCATCTCGGTGAGCTTACATTGAATACATGGGGCTCTTTCAAGGGTAATTTTATGGGCAACATCAAAAATTCATTAGGTGATCTTCTTCAGAAATTCATAGATGCAATGAACAGTCTTATGGACGTCCTCTTTGGATGGACAGATAAGTTTTTTCAGAACAACGGTTTAACAGAGGGCGGTCTCGGAAAACAGTAAAAACAAGTATATAATCCCCGAAATTAATCGGGGATTTTTTATATTTAACTTGAGATATTTGGATACTTATGATAAAATAAATTGTAAACTTAAAATAAAGGAGGCGGAAAAATGAAGGTTGCAATTATCGGTGGTGGAGCATCAGGGCTTTGTTGTGCAATTGCAGCGGCTCAAAAGTCAAAGGGCAGTAATGCGGAGATTGTAATGTATGAGTCCAAGGACAGAGTCGGTAAAAAGATTCTTGCCACGGGTAACGGAAGATGTAATATGTTCAATGCCTTTGCTTCGGCCGATGACTATTCATCGCCTTCCTTTGTGCGCGATATATTGATGCGTTATGGTGCAGAGTCAACCCGCCTTTTCTTTCAGAGCTTCGGACTTTACACCCGTCAGGATGAAGAAGGAAGGGCTTATCCTCTGAGCAATCAGGCGTCAAGTGTGCTTGACGTGCTTCGACTTGAATGTGAGCACCTTAACATAAAGACTCTTTGCAACAGTGAAATAACAAGCATAAAAAAACAGGGTAAAGGATTTCTTTTAAGTGACGGTGAAATATACGATAAGGTTGTTCTGGCCTGTGGCGGCAAGGCTGTGGCTAAAAACTTCGGCGGTTATGAGCTTCTGAAGTCAATGGGTCACACGGTTACAAAGCTTATGCCGGCTCTTACCAAGCTGACGGTTACGGATAATACCTATACAAAACAGCTTAAAGGCATAAGACATAAAGCCGAGCTCAGACTTTATATTGATAGCAAAAAAACAGCAGAAGAAAAAGGTGAGCTTCTTTTTGCTGATTACGGACTTTCAGGTATAGCTGTAATGCAACTCTCATCCCTGGTAGCAAGACACTTCAGAAACAGCAGGACATTCCCTATAGTGGAATGTGATTTTGTTCCGGATATGAGCTTTAATGAGCTATGGGAATCCTTAGAGAGAATCTGCAGATATAACCAAGAGCTTAAAACCGAAAATTTACTTACAGGATTTATGCCGAAAAAGCTGGGTGAAGCTGTAGTGAAAAGCGTTGGGGTACCAATAAACAAGACAGTAGGTGAGCTGACAGAGAAAGCTATAAAGGGCATTGCTTCAGCTTCTAAGAGCTTTAAGTTTGAAATATCAGCCCTCAGACCCTTTGATGATGCTCAGGTTACCTCGGGCGGTGCTGATCTCAGAGATTTCGACAGCAGAACCCTTGAGTCGAAGAAAGTTAAAAATCTTTACTGCTGCGGAGAGCTTTTAGATATTGACGGTCCTTGCGGCGGATATAATCTGCTCTGGGCGTTTGCGAGCGGCAGAGCAGTGGGTGAAAGCCTAATTAACTGATAATCGGGAGATATGTGTAATGATAAGAATTAACGAAGTGAAGCAGGGACTCGACTCTTCAAAAGAGGATTTGTTCAGAGCCTGCAAAAAGATACTCAGAATAGACGATGAACAGATAAAATCCATAACTATTGCACGTCAGAGTATTGACAGCAGAAAGAAGGACGAGATCTTTTTTGTTTACAGTGTTGACGTTGAAGTTTTTGGTGATGAAGATAAAATAATCAAGCGTTGTAATTCTAATAAGGTTATATATGTAAAGCCCTTCCAGTATGAGATGCCGGAAAACAAGCGAACCTCAAAATATACACCTGTAGTTGTCGGACTTGGCCCTGCCGGCCTTTTTGCAGCCCTTACTCTCGCAAGGGCAGGTCTTAAGCCTTTGGTTTTAGAGCGAGGCAGAGATGTAGATGCAAGAACAAAGGATGTAAATAACTTCTTTGTAAATAAAATTCTTGATGAAACATCAAACGTACAGTTCGGTGAGGGCGGCGCAGGTACATTCTCTGACGGTAAGCTTACGACGGGCATCAAGAGTCCTCTTTGTCGCAAGGTGTTTCTTGAGTTTGCGAACCATGGTGCACCTGAGGAAATTCTCTACTCAGGCAAGCCTCATATAGGTACAGATAAGCTTGCGGCTGTTGTTAAAAATATGAGAGAAGAGATAATCTTCCTTGGTGGCACTGTCAAGTTTGAAGCAAAGCTTACAGATCTGATTGTATATAACGGATTTATTCAGGGCATTTCCTATGAAGAAAAAGGCAAGCACTATGATATGGAAACCGATACTGTTATTCTTGCTATAGGACATTCTGCAAGAGATACTGTAAGAATGGTATATTCAAAGGGCGTTAAAATGATGCAGAAGCCTTTTTCGGTGGGTGCAAGAATTGAACATCCCAGGGAGCTTATAGATAAAGCGCAGTATGGCGTTTTTGCAGGTCACAGAGCTTTGGGTGCTGCCGACTATAAGCTTGCTTGCCATGGTGAACACGAAAGAGGAGCTTATACTTTCTGTATGTGTCCCGGCGGTACTGTTGTAGCAGCAACAAGCGAAAAAGGCGGAGTTGTTGTAAATGGTATGAGTGAGTGGGCGAGAAACGGAGAAAACTCCAACTCAGCACTGCTTGTCAATGTCTACCCTGAGGACTTCCCGAGTGATCATGTGCTTTCAGGCTTTGAGCTTCAGAGAGAAATGGAGCAGAAGGCTTTCATTGTGGGTGGCGGTGACTACTCGGCACCATGTCAGCTTGTAGGGGACTTCCTCAGAGGTGAAAAGTCAACAAAGCTTTCATTTGTAAATCCCAGCTGTCCTACAGGTGTAACACCCTCGGATATAAGAACTGTGCTTCCTAAGAAGGTAACGGATACAATGGCTGATGCAATTGTTCAGATGGATAAGAAACTTAAGGGCTTCGCTTTAGCTGATGCAGTGCTGACTGCACCTGAAACAAGAAGCTCGTCACCGGTGAGAATTATCCGTGACGAGGTGTATCAGACTAATATAAGAGGTCTTTATCCTTGCGGTGAGGGTGCGGGTTATGCAGGCGGTATAGTGTCTGCAGGTGTTGACGGTATCAAGTGCGCTCACGCAGTACTAGAAGACGAAAGGTATTAAAAAATCATCGAGTTTTTGATTCTTTTTCCACAATAGGAAAAAGAATGCCGCCCGGCGAGGGCAAAGATAAAAGCGTTATATCAGCTTCACTGATGCTATATGCACCTTTGGTGCGAGACTATAAAGGAGAGAATAAATATGAAAATCACACTTAAGGCTTATGCTAAAATCAATCTTATGCTTGATATCCTCTCGAGACTCGAAAACGGCTATCACGATCTGTTTATGATTATGCAGTCAGTTTCTCTCCACGATGTTGTGACTGTAGAAAAGACATACAGCAAGGATATAAAAATCACCTGCGATGTTCCGTCTATTCCTACAGATGAAAAGAACATTGCTTATAAGGCTGCAAAGGCTTTCTTTGATTACACCGCTATAGAAAATACGGGTGTTGCAATCGATATTCAGAAAAATATTCCCCACGCAGCAGGTCTTGCAGGTGGAAGCACCGACGGTGCAGCTGTTATTGTGGCTCTCGGTGAAATTTTCGGAGTAAAGCTTAAGGAAAAAGATATTATTGAAATTGGCTCTAAGGTAGGTGCTGATGTGCCTTTCTGCGCTCTCGGCGGAACTATGTTGGCTCAGTATACGGGCACTGTGCTTTCTCATTTGCCTGACCTTAAGCTTCCTTATATTGTTATTGTCAAGCCGAATCAGGACGTTTCGACTGCAGAGGCTTATGCTGCATTCGACTCTGCTGAAAGAGTGAGGCATCTTGATAAAAATGCTATGCTTCAGGCTGTTATTGACGGAGATTATGAAAAGCTTTATGAAAAAGTCGGTAACGTTTTTGAACAGTTTATAGACGTAACAGAGAGAGTACTCATTAAGGATATAATGAGGAAAAACGGAGCAAAATGCACTCAGATGAGCGGCAGCGGACCCAGTGTATTCGGCATATTTGAAGATAAAGAAGAGGCTGAAAAATGTCTCAGAGAGCTTAAAAAGTCCTATGAGCAAAGTTATATCTGCCACTCTACTGATTGTGGCTGTGAAACGGTAAATTAAATGGCTACGATACTTGTAATAATAATTTATATTGCGTATATAAGTCTCGGCATACCTGACTCTCTTTTCGGAGCAGCGTGGCCTGCAATTTACGGGGAGATGTCTTTGCCTGTATCTTATGCCAACTTTATTACGGTTATACATGCCACGGGTACTATTATATCGAGTCTTTGCAGTGCACGGCTTATTAAAAAGCTTGGCACACCCAATGTGACACTTCTTAGTGTATTGCTGACTTCTTTTGCTCTTTTAGGCTTTTCGCTTTCGGATAATATATACTGGCTGTGTCTCAGCGCCGTACCCTTGGGACTTGGCGCAGGATCTATAGATACAGCTCTCAATAACTATGTAGCTATGAATTATGACGCTACACAGATGAGCTTTCTGCACTCATCCTACGGTGTTGGTGTAACTGTAAGCCCTTATCTTATGTCTCTTGCTATAGGTGACGGAGATTGGAGAGACGGATACAGAAATATGTTTTTTATACAGTTTGCTATAGCTATGCTGGTGCTCATTACATTGCCTGTATGGAAGAAGGTAAAGGAGCAGAAGGCAAAGCCTGAAGTAAAACAGCAGACTGTAAGTATATCAAAAGCCCTGAAAATGACCAAGGTAAAACCGACTCTGCTGATATTTATGGCGTCCTGTGCCATTGAGGCTATATGTCTTGTTTTCGGTGCAACATATTTAGTTGAGGCAAGAGGCGTTACGGAAGAGCAGGGTGCAGGCTGTATTACATTTTACTTTTTAGGTATGACATGCGGCAGAGTACTCAGTGGCTTTGCTTCAAAAAAGCTTTCGCCAAAGCAGATTATCATTCTCGGTGAATGTATTACATTTACTGCAATTATGCTTATTCTTATTCCTTTTAACCTGACAGTTGCTACAGTGGGACTATTTATGATAGGTATTGGCAACGGTCCTCTTTTCCCGAATATGACCCATCTTACACCGATACATTTCGGTGAGGCGCAGTCTCAGTCTCTTATAGGCTTACAGATGGCGGCTTCAAGTGTTTCGGTGCTGATGTCACCTATAATTTTTGGTCAGATAGCAGAGAATATCGGATCACAGTTTTTTCCTCACACGCTGATGGTTATGCTGGTTATCACCGCAGTGGCATCGATAAAGCTGTTTGTAAAGAACGGAAAAGCCTGTTCATAGGCAAGATTATAACGAGTGTTTTTTTGGCATATTGACAAAAAAGCAATTTTTTGCTAATATTTCAGCTATGATGTGTTTGTTTTCACAAATCATTATAAATAATATATAAAGGGTGGAGATTAAATGAAAAAAATTATGAAATACACCTTGGCAATAACAGTTGTCTGTCTTATCGTCTGTGCAGGATTTGCAATGATACCTGCCGTAGCTGCAGAAGAGGGCACAACAGCTGCTAATTCCATTAATCTTAATGAAGGCGTTTATCATACCAAGTGGTGGACTTATTCAAATTACAAGCTTGATTGCTTTAATAAAATTGTTATCCCCGAAAGAGGATGTATGACTTTTACTGTCAGAAAACCTTTTGCTGAGTCAGGTGAAATAGAATCCTTCGATTTTATATTATATAACAGTAAGGGCGAAGTTGTATGGGCGGCTGATTCATATGAGCAAATTGACAGCTTCAACGATTCATTTATTTATAATATAGGGCTCGTTGCAGGTACATATTATATGGATATTGATCCCTCGTTCTATATTAATAAGAATTCCGCTGATATGGAAATTCGATACAAATATGATTTTGAAGCTTGTGATAATTGGGAAATTGAAAACAACAATACCTTTGCTTCTGCTACTGAAATGAAAGTCGGTAAGATGTATAACGGTGTTTACGGCGAGGAGTCTTTTGACCACACTTACGTTGACTGCTACGCTGTTGAACTCAATACGAATACAGTATATAAGCTCATATTTGAAAACTATGCTCAGATTGACGGCCTTTATTTCGGCTTTTACGGTGCAGACGGTACTGAATATGTTCTGCCGACAGCAAAAACAGAAGGTAAAACAACCGAGTGGAAATTTGCTGTAGGTAAAAGCGGTACATATTATCTGAGACTCGAGGGTTGCGGAAATGAAGCAGGTTCCGATTATAAAATCGGTGTAACTTGTGAGGATGAAACTTTTACAGAGGCTGCATCAGGTATAAAGGCAACTCAGACCACAAATTCAATAAGCCTTAGCTGGAATAAACTGTCTCAGGCTACCGGATACAGAGTGTATCAGTATAGTCCGAGCAAGAAAAAGTACGTCAAGGTTGCAAGTGTAAAGAGCAATACATTCGAGAAAACAGGACTTAAGTCAGGTACAACATATAAGTTTAAGGTAAGAGCATATAAAAAGCTCAGCGACGGTACTGTTATATGGGCTGAAGACTCATCAGTGTTCACAACCGCAACAAAGTGCGCTGCACCTCAGTTTACACTTATCAAAAGCTATAAGGATAGCCCGAAGGTTAAGCTTCAGTGGAATACTGTTACTGGAGCAACAGGTTATCAGGCTTATTATTCAACAAGTAAAAACGGCGAATACAAAAAGATCACTCTTAAAGAAAAGGATGATAACAGTGTAATAAAGCAGTTTTCATCCTCTGCAAGCGGAAAGAGAATATACTTCAAGGTGCGTGCATATAAAAAAGTGGACGGTAAAACAATTTACGGTGCATGGAGTTCTGTAAAGAGTGTAGTTCTCTATTAAGAGCATATTATTCAAATCATCGGGACACCTCGCAAATAAGCGGGGTGTCTTTTCTATGACCTCAAAAATAAAAGTTTTATTAATATCTCTTTTGACATTGACTTTTGGACTCGTCTGTGCTAAAATTATGTGAAATGAAAATATAGCAAGGTTCCTTGCATATACCCTCGGTGTACGGAGTGTTCGGCTTCCTTGCATTAGGGTTGTTTTTTTGTAAATTCAGGAGGTAGATTATGAAAGCATTTAAAGCGAAAAGCATTTATAAAAACGGCTGTTTATCATCACTTCCCTTAATCACTGAAAACGGAATAGTTGTTTCTCGAGAGGATAATCAAGGGGATATTATTTCCTTTGACGGTATGTATATTTTTCCCGGTTTCGCAGATGTTCATGTTCATTTGCGTGAGCCGGGTTTTTCTTATAAGGAAACCATAAAGTCGGGTACACTCGCTTCTGCTCACGGTGGGTACACTGCCGTATGTTCAATGCCGAATCTCAATCCTGTGCCTGACAGTGTAGAAAATCTCAGACAGCAGCTTGACATTATCGAGAAAGATGCCTGCATTCATGTTTATCCCTACGGCTCAATTACAGTAGGTCAGATGGGTGAAAAGCTCAGTGATATGGATGGTATGGCTGAGAATATTATCGCGTTTTCAGATGACGGCAGGGGAGTGCAGAGTGACGGAATGATGAGAGAGGCTATGCTTAAAGCAAAAGCTCTCGGTAAGATGATAGTTGCTCACTGCGAGGTCAATGACCTGCTCAGAGGCGGATACATTCACGACGGAGAATATGCAAAAGAACACGGTCACAGAGGTATCTGCAGTGAAAGTGAATGGAAGCAGATTGAGAGAGATTTAAAGCTTGTTGAAGAAACAGGCTGCAGCTATCACGTATGTCATATATCAACCAAAGAAAGTGTGGAAATCATACGTCAGGCAAAGGCTAATGGCATAGATGTCACCTGCGAGACAGGTCCTCACTATCTGATACTTGATGACAGCGATTTGCAGGAGCACGGCAGATTCAAGATGAATCCTCCTCTCAGAAGTGCAGAAGACAGACTGGCACTTATCGAGGGTATAAAAGATGGCACAATTGATATGATTGCCACAGATCATGCACCTCATTCAGCCGAAGAAAAGGGCAGAGGTCTTGAAAAGAGTATGATGGGTGTTGTAGGCATCGAAACTGCATTTCCTTTAATGTATACACACTTCGTTGAAACAGGCATCATCACTCTCGAAAAGCTCATTGAGCTTATGAGCATCAACCCCAGAAAACGTTTCGGCATCGGTGGCGGTACAGATGAAGGTCAGAGTGCCGATTTCACAGTTGTTGACCTTGATGCGGAATATGAAATCAACCCCGATGAATTTTACTCAATGGGCAAAGCAACCCCATTTGAAGGCTATAAGGTCAAGGGCAAGATAATGCACACTTATATCGGTGGTAAGGAAATTTTTTAAGGAGACGGAACAATGAAACAGGGAATTTACACTGTAAAGAGCAACATAGCTCTGACAGACTGTGTTTATAAAATGGTGCTCGAGGGTGACACCTCAGCAATCACAGCACCCGGTCAGTTTGTTAATCTGACAGTCGAAGGCTGTTATTTAAGACGTCCTATTTCAGTTTTTGACTGGGACGAAACAACTATCAGCATCATCTATAAGGTAGTAGGTGAGGGTACCGAAAAAATGTCAAAGTGGGAAGCAGGCTATAAGTGCGATGTGCTTACAGGCCTTGGTAACGGCTTCGATATGTCCAAGAGCGGTGATGAGCCCGTACTCATCGGTGGCGGTGTAGGTATTCCTCCTATGTTCGGTCTTGCAAAGAGACTTATCGCTCTGGGCAAGAAGGTAAAGGTTATCCTCGGCTTTAATAAAGAGAGTGAAATTTTCTGTAAAGAGGATTTCGAATCAATCGGAGCAGAAACAATTGTTACAACAGTTGACGGCTCAGTCGGCATCAAAGGCTTTGTAACAGACGCGCTGAAAGATATGACATATACATACTTCTATACCTGCGGTCCTATGCCTATGTTCAAGGCTATTGAAAACACTGCAGTAGGTAGCGGTCAGTACAGCTTTGAGGAAAGAATGGGCTGTGGCTTTGGTGCTTGTATGGGCTGCAGTTGCAAGACAAAATACGGCAACAAGAGAATCTGCAAAGACGGACCCGTGCTTGAAAGGGAGGAGATAATATGGTAAACACAAAGATTAATCTTTTAGGCTTAGAGCTTGATAACCCCGTTATCCCTGCGTCAGGTACATTCGGTTTCGGCTATGAATATGCAGAACTTTATGATATCAACTGTCTCGGATCAATCTCTTTCAAGGGTACAACCTTAGAGGGACGTTTCGGTAATCCCACACCCCGTATCGCAGAATGCACAATGGGTATGATTAACTCAGTCGGTTTGCAAAATCCCGGTGTAGAAAAGGTTATCAGCCAGGAGCTTCCCAAGCTTAAGGCTGTATATAACAAAAAGGTTATCGCTAATGTAGGCGGTTTCTCAATAGAAGAATATCAGAAGTGTGCTTCACTTCTTGATAAAGAAGATCAGGTGGGTATTCTCGAAATCAACATCAGCTGTCCTAATCTTCATGCAGGCGGTAAAAACTTCGGTGTATCAGCAGAGGGTGCGGCTGAGGTTATCAAGGCTGTAAAGCAGGTTGTAACCAAGCCTGTGCTTGCAAAGCTTACACCCAACGTAACAGATATAACTGAAATTGCTATGGCTTGTGAAGAAGCAGGTGCAGACGGTATCAGTATGATAAACACCCTTCTCGGTATGAGAATTGATCTTAAGACAAAGAAGCCCGTTATCCATAATAAGATGGGCGGTTTTTCAGGCCCTGCAATTTTTCCCGTAGCTCTGAGAGCTGTTTATCAGGTATATGAAAAGGTTAATATCCCCATCGTAGGTATGGGCGGTATCTCATCAGCAAACGATGTCATCGAAATGATGCTCGCAGGTGCAACAGCCGTACAGGTTGGTGCCGCTAACTTAGTAAATCCCTTTGCTTGCCGTGATATCATAAACGATCTGCCGGCAGCAATGGAAAAATATAACATTAAAGACTTAAATGAAATTATCGGAGGTGCTCACTAATGGGTAGAGATGTAATTGTAGCTTGCGATTTCAGCAGCAAAGAAGAAGTACTTTCATTCCTTGACAAGTTTCAGGGCAGAAAGCCTTTCGTTAAAATTGGTATGGAGCTTTTCTATGCAGAAGGTCCCCAGATTGTAAAAGAAATCAAAGCAAGAGGTCATAAGATTTTCCTTGATCTCAAGCTTCACGATATTCCCAACACAGTTAAAAAGTCAATGAACGTTCTTTCAAATCTCGACGTTGATATTACAAACCTTCATGCAGGCGGTACAAAGCGTATGATGGAAGCAGCACTCGAAGGCCTTACAAGAGAAGACGGCACAAGACCTCTTCTTATTGCTGTAACACAGCTCACATCAACAGATCAGGAAAGCATGGAAAACGATCTTCTTATCAAAGAGCCTATCGACAAGGTAGTAATGCACTACGCTAAGAATGCTGCTGATGCAGGTCTTGACGGTGTTGTATGCTCACCTCTTGAAGCAGGCAAAGTTCACGAAACCTGCGGTGAGAAATTCCTTACAATCACTCCCGGTGTGCGTTTTGCAGACGGCGACATCGGCGACCAGAAGAGAGTTATGACTCCTGCACAGGCTAAGGAAATCGGTTCAGACTATATCGTAGTAGGCAGACCCATTACTGCAGCAGCTGACCCTGTTGCAGCATATGAGAGATGCATAGCTGAATTTGTTGATTAATGAATAACTAAAGTTTTGTCAAACTTTTACAAAAGTTTGCAGGGCATCGTCGCCGTAGCGCCACCAGTGGTGGATGAAGCAAGGCGAGGATGGCGCAGCGGTCAAAATTCATAGGCGCTCCAAGCCGTAATGAATTTTGGGAACCACAAGAGGCAGGGACGGAGTCCCACAAAGGAAAAAGCAAGTAGAAACTTGAAATCAAAAATGAATTGCCTTCGGCGTGAATTGACAAATGTCATGAATTGCCTGAGGGCATGAATTGAAGCTTCGCTTCATTATAAATATGTAACTAAAACCGAAAGGATTGATATAAAAATGGAAAAACTCATCGCAAAAGATTTACTTTCAATCGGAGCTGTATTCCTTCGTCCTCAGCAGCCTTTTACCTGGGCAAGCGGAATCAAGAGCCCCATCTACTGTGACAACAGACTCACACTCACATCACCTGCTGTACGTACAGACGTAGAAACAGGTCTTGCAAAGACTATCCTTAAGTACTTCCCCGAATGTGAAGTTATTATGGGTACATCAACTGCAGGTATCGCTCACGCAGCTATCGTAGGCCACATACTTGGTCTTCCTATGGGCTATGTAAGAAGCGGCCACAAGGACCACGGCAGAGGTAACCAAATCGAGGGTAAGCTCGAAAAAGGTCAGAAGGTTGTAGTTGTTGAAGACCTTATCTCAACAGGCGGTAGTGTTCTCGAGGTTGTAGAAGTTCTCCGTGAAGCAGGCGCAGATGTTCTCGGTGTTGCATCAATCTTCACATACGGTATGAAAAAGGGTATCGACAGAATGGAAGCAGCAAACGTAATCAACTATTCACTTTCAAATCTTGATGCAGTTGCAGAAGTTGCTGCTGAAGAAGGCTATATCGAAAAGGAAGATATTGCTCGTCTTCTCAAGTTCAGAGATAATCCCTCAGATGAAAGCTGGATAGGTGGTAACAAATAATGAGAAGTGTAATTAATATTCTTGATTTATCAGTAGAAGAAATTGATGCTCTTATCGCTACAGCAAACGATATCATTGCTAACCCCAAAAAGTACAGCGAGGTTTGCCACGGCAAAAAACTTGCAACTCTTTTCTTCGAGCCCTCAACAAGAACAAGACTCAGTTTTGAAGCTGCTATGTATGAGCTCGGCGGTCACGTTTTAGGTTTCTCAGATGCAGGTTCATCATCAGCAACCAAGGGCGAAAGCGTAGCTGATACCACAAAGATGGTTAACTGCTATGCAGACATCATTGCAATGCGTCATCCTAAAGAGGGTGCACCTCTTGTTGCATCAATGAACTCAAAGATTCCCGTCATCAATGCAGGTGACGGCGGTCATAATCATCCCACACAGACACTTACCGACCTTCTTACTATCAGCCGTAAAAAGGGCAAGCTTAACGATTTCACTATCGGTTTCTGCGGTGATCTCAAATTCGGTAGAACAGTACACTCACTTATTACTGCTCTTGCACGTTACTCAGGTATTAAGATTGTGCTTATCTCACCCGATGAGCTCAAGCTTCCCTCATACATCAAAAAGGATGTGCTTGTAAAACAGGGTATTGAATATGTGCAGACAGATAACCTTGAAGAAGTACTTCCCGAGCTTGATGTCCTCTATATGACACGAGTACAGAAGGAGCGTTTCCTCAGCGAAGAAGAATATATCAGACTTCGTGACAGCTATATCCTCACAGCTGAAAAGCTCAAGGCTGCAAAAGAAGATCTTATTATTCTTCATCCTCTGCCAAGAGTTAACGAGATTTCCGTTGATGTTGACGATGATCCCAGAGCTTGCTATTTTGAGCAGGCACTCAACGGCAAGTATATCAGAATGGCTCTTATTATGGAGCTTCTCGGCTTAAAGGCTGAATAAGAGGGAGGAAGAGAAATGAACATAGATTCAATCAAAGACGGCGTTGTTATTGACCATATCACAGCAGGCAATGCTATGAGAATTTATAAGCTTTTAGGCTTTGACAAGCTTGAGTGCAGTGTTGCAATCATCAAAAATGTAAGTAGCAAAAAGATGGGAAAAAAAGACATCATAAAGATTGACAGTGATATTCCTCTTAATCTTGAAGCGCTCGGCTATATTGATCCCGGTGTAACTATTGACGTTATCCGTGACGGCAAGCTTGTGGAAAAGAGAAGTGTAGATCTTCCCGAAACACTCCACGGTGTACTTGCTTGCAAAAACCCCAGATGCATCACATCCTGTGAGCAGGAGCTCGAGCAGATTTTCACACTCACAGACAAAGAAAACAGAGTTTACAGATGTATGTACTGTGAGGCAAAAGCGTAATTCAATTATGAATTAAGGCGGCAGAGGCAACTTTGCCGTCTTTTTTTGTACGCGGGGGAGTGGGTGCTATAAAAAAGAAAAAATCCGCCCACAAAAGTGAACGGATTAATATGGTGAGGATGAGTGGGCTCGAACCACCGACCCCTTGCATGTCAAGCAAGTACTCTGACCAACTGAGCTACACCCTCAAGTGCTTATGTATCATATCACAGTGCAGTGCTTTTGTCAAGATGAAAATTAAAAGTTGAAAAGCAACAGAAAATTTATCTATATTAAAAGCTCTGTCAACCGACAGAGCTTTTGTACTGTAAAAATCGATCAATCTTCATATCTCTTTCTCATACCGTATACAACATCGGGGAGGTTGGTGATGATGCCGTCTGCGCCCCAACGAAGAAGATTATCGATGATAATGGGGCTGTCAACAGTCCAGGGGTTAACCTGAATACCTGCAGCGTGAGCTTTTTTAATATATTTTTCATCAACGAAAATGAACTGAGGATGAAGTGCGTCGGCACCGATGCTCAGCGCAAACTCAACGGGTCTCCAAGCCATAGTTGCAGTGATGAGTCTGGTGGGTGAATAGAGGAAACCTGTCTTACAGTTTTTGTCTATCTGCTTAGCTTCAACAAGAAGCTTGGGATCAAATGATGAAATAAGAAGTCTGTCCATAAGGTCGTGCTCTTTGACAGCTCTGATGGTCTTTCTTACAATGGGAGTATTGCCCTTAGGTGACTTGATTTCAATGTTGAGCACCTCAATATTGGTTTCAGCCACATAGTCAAGGAATTCGTCTAAAGTGGGAATCTCGGTACCCTGAAATTTACGGCTGAAATATGAACCGAAGTCATAGCTCTTAAGCTGTGAGAGTACCATATCGGAAATGTTACCATTACCGCTTGAGGTTTCATCTATAGTGTAATTGTGGCAAAGTACGATTGTGCCGTCTTTAGTGATATGTACGTCTGTTTCAAAGCCCTCTGATCCAAGGTCAGTAGCCTTTCTGAAAGCAGGCATTGTATTCTGGGGAGCATATTTGTTGGCTCCTCTGTGACATATAATTTTTGTTTCAGCCATTTTGTAATTCCATCTCCTTGAGTATTTGTATTCTGCATAATTATATCACCTGTATATATAAAAATCAATAAATTTGCAGAATTATATAATTTAAAATCTATATACGATATCAAGGGGATACGGTGTGCCATATTTGTCGGTTTATCGTCTGTACGGGCGGATGGTTCTCTTTTTATAGGCAATTCACAATTCCTCATTCATAATTCATAATTATCCTTTACTTTTTCATTTTAATGTGTTACAATAAACCGATTATAATTCTCTTTATAAACGGAGGTTTAAAAAATGCTTTATACAAGTACAAGAGACAAAAGTGTAAAGGTTACTTCAGCCCAGGCTATTGCTCAGGGTATTTCAAAGGATGGCGGTCTGTTTGTGCCCGAAACAATTCCTGCTATTTCAAAGGAGTTCGTGGATTCACTCGTAGGTCTTGATTATATCTCAAGAGCTAAAAAGGTCCTCTCACTTTATCTTACAGATTACACAGAAGACGAGATTGATATGTGTGTCAGCGGTGCTTATGCTGAGGGCAAATTCAGCAGTGCCAAGGTATCTCCAATTAAAGCTATCGCAGAGGGTAAGAATATCCTTGAGCTCTGGAGAGGCCCCACTTGTGCATTCAAGGATATGGCGCTTCAGCTTCTTCCTTATCTTCTTACAACTGCCGCTAAAAAGACAGTGGCAGATAAGACTATCGTTATTCTTGTTGCTACCTCAGGTGATACAGGTAAGGCTGCACTTGAAGGTTTCAAGGATGTGCCCGGCACAAAGATTATGGTATTCTATCCCAATGACGGTGTAAGCCCTATGCAGAAGCTTCAGATGACTACTCAGGCAGGTGAAAACG
>JAZQUF010000062.1:0-23493 GCA_045631165.1 Acutalibacteraceae bacterium | reverse complement strand
CGGCAGGTTGAAGCCCGCCGTTTTGAGTTTTATGTGATTAATAGTGTCTTACTTCGCAATCACAAACAGGATTCATTTTGAATAATTTCCAGAAGAAGCGAACTATCTTCCAGATAAAGCCCATAAATCCTTTTTTGTTTTGCGATATAGGGTGGGTAGCTTCCTTTTGTGTTGACTTTTCGCGTTACAACAGCAAAGAAAGTCATTTTTATACACACTGACCAAAAAATAATGCATAAAATTAGTTAATAATCCGTTGTTTTTTTGTCTAAATTATGATAAAATAACTAATGTTAACTTCAAAAGGAGAAATGTTTTGAGGTTTGAAAATTATTAGGGACCTTGTAACAATGAGGTCTTAGGAGGTATTGGAATTGAAATCTTATTCAGTAAACAACATCAGAAACATCGCCATTGCGGGACATACAGGTAAAGGTAAGACTGCACTTGCAGAAGCAATGTTCTATGTTGCAGGTGTAACAGACAGACTCGGTCGTGTGACCGATGGCAATACAATAATGGACTATGATGCAGAAGAAAAGAAGCGCAAGTGCTCAATTTCAGCTGCAACTGCTTCCTTAGAGTGGAGAGACACCAAGATTAATGTTCTTGACGCCCCCGGTAAGTTCGATTTCGCTGGCGGTATGGCCGAATCAATGCGTGCTGCTGACTGTGCACTTATCGTAACCTCAGCAAGTTCAGGTATCGATGTCGGTCTTGAAAAAGCTATCAAGGCTGCCGATGCAAGAAATATTGCGAAGTTCTTCGCCATTACTAAGGTTGACGGTGAACACAGAGACTTCTATAAAACATTTGATACATTAAAGGCTCACCTCGGCACAAAGCTCTGCCCCGTTGTTGTTCCCTATATGAACGGCGGCACTTGCGAAGCTTTTGTAAACCTTTGCTCAAACAAAGCATTCAAATATCCCAACGGACGTCCCGTTGAAATTGAAATCCCCACAGACGACAATATCGTAGCTATGAGAGCAGCTCTCGAAGAAGCTGTTGCTACAGTTGACGAAGAGCTTATGGAAAAATTCTTTGAAGGCGAACCTCTTACAAAAGAAGAAATCATCCATGGTCTTACAAAGGGCGTTGAAACCGGTGAAATTTATCCCGTATATGCTCTTTCCGCAACTAAGGTTGACGGCTGTGATATGCTTCTCGACGCTATCGTTTATTCAGCTCCCTCACCCGATAAGGCTAAGCCTGAAATCGCTAAGAATGCTGACGGCGAAGATGTTGAAATCGTATGCTCAGAAAAAGAAGATCTCGCAGCTCTTTGCTTCAAGACAATCTCCGACCCCTTCGTTGGTAAGATGTCCTTCGTAAAGGTGCTTGCAGGTAAGATCACTCACGATACACCTTGCTACAACTCAAGAACAGGCGAAACTCAGAAGATGGGCAAGCTTGTAAGTGTTAAGGGTATTAAGCAGGAAGACGTTGCTTCCATCGACCTTGGTGATATCGGCGTTATTACAAAGCTCCAGGATGTCCAGACAGGTGACACTCTCTGCAATCCCAAGAAGCCTATCACTCTTGAAGGCGTAGATTTCCCCACTCCCTCACTTTCAATGGCTGTTGTAGTTAAGAAGAAGGGTGAAGAAGATAAGGTTGCTGCCGGTCTTCGTAAGATTATCGATGAAGATCCCACAGTTAAATTCGCAACCAACGATGAAACAAAGGAAATGATCCTTTCAGGTCTTGGCGAGCAGCACCTTGATATCGTTGTATCAAAACTTAAAACAAAATATGGCGTAGAAATTGATCTTCGCATCCCCAGAGTTGCATACAGAGAAACAATCCGCAAGACCTGCCAGGTACAGGGCCGCCACAAGAAACAGTCAGGTGGTTCAGGTCAGTTCGGTGACGTATGGGTACGCTTTGAGCCCCATACAGAAGATCACCTCATCTTTGAAACAGAAGTTGTCGGCGGTTCAGTACCCAAGAACTTCTTCCCCGCAGTTGAAAAGGGTCTCCAGGAAGCTATTCTTAAAGGTCCTCTTGCCGGCTATCCCGTTGTTGGTCTTAAGGCTGTTCTCTATGATGGTTCATACCATCCCGTTGACTCAAACGAAATGGCATTCAAGACCGCTGCTAAGATTGCATTCAAGAATGGTATGGCTCAGGCTAATCCCGTAATTCTTGAACCTATCGGAGAGCTTAAAGTTTATATGCCTGACATAAATCTCGGCGATATCATGGGTGATATTACAAAACGTCGCGGTCGCGTGCTCGGTATGGGCGCTGCAGACGAACCTATGATGCAGGAGCTTGTTGCTGAAGTTCCGATGGCTGAAATGGGCGACTTCTCAACAACACTTCGTTCAGTAACAGCAGGCAGAGGCTACTTCTCACTTGAATTTGCAAGATATGAAGATGCACCTATGAACGTTGCTCAGAAGGTAATCGAAGACGCCAAGAAAGACGCTGAAGAATAATAACAAACATATAAAGAACCCGCCGATGGCGGGTTCTTTCTTTTACTTTTACATCTTTTTTATAGAAACAGCCAGGGGCTCCGTCGCCGTAAACGGCGCATAGTGCTTTGCACTATCGGAAATCGCTTTCAGCGATTTCACGGAGCCCTTTTTCACGCTACCTCAACCCAGAAAAAAGTAAAACAAAAATCCAGCGAAATTTCCCCTATAATAACCCCGATATTTAATAGTTTATCTTCTCTGAACATATACAAAAAAGCCCCTCATTAAGAGGGACTTTTAAGTTTAACATTTTTTATCTGTTATATCTCCAGTCGGGGCAATCGCAACATGAGATCTCGCCCTTGAAGATCTTGAGAATCTTCTGGAAGAATCTGAAGATCATACCGCTGAATGATGCTCTATGGCACTTACATGAACATTCAGTTTCATCCTTTACTTCTTCCTTCTTACCTGCATCAACAATACCGTCTTTGCCAACAGTACCGCCATAGCTACCCTGAGGAAGATTATCGCCTTCAATACCATATGTCCATGTATGACCGATATCAACTTTGAATTCAACACGACCGTTCGCATCTGTGGATTGTGTTTCTGAGTAACCCTCTTCGTTTGTGATGGTTACAATTGCCTCGCCTTGACCTACAGTCTTACCGTCTATGTCATATACAGTAATTACAATCTTCTGGTGAGGAATCTTCGGTGTGTATTTTACATGTACTTTCTCACCGCAACGTACACAGTTATAATATATTTCGCCCTGATCTTCATATGTTGCTTTGATTTCTTTGTAATCAGCTGTTACACCGTTAAGCTCAGCAGTATGACCAAGTGCGGGAGTCTGCTCTGAACCGGCAATTTCATAACCACAAGTACATTTCAGAGTTGCGCTACCACCGGTTGTACAAGTTGCTTCAACTGTAGATGATGCCTTGTACTCGTGTCCGATAGCTGTATAGTCGGGAGTGATGAGTGTATCACCCTTAACAGTATCTACGCCTGCTGTCTGGCTCCAACCCTTAAATTCATAATGACTGGTCTTATCATAAGCCTTTGCAGGAATTGTACCCACAAATGCGGGAATCTTTGCACCATATTCAAGAGTTACAACAGTCTCCTTGATAGGTTTCATTGTTGCATCAAGATAAGCAACTGTATATGTGCGTTTTGTTGCTTTGTATGCAGCTACATACTTGCAGTTACCTTCAATAGCATTATTGCAGATTGCGTCAACTGTAAGAGGTTTATCGTCTGCATCAGCTATTCCGTCACCGTTAAGTTCCCAACCTGCGAATGTGTATGTGAACTCTGCAGTTTCAGCTTTTACAAGAACTTCTGCATTAAGAGCATCTGTGAGATCAGTTTTTACAACGTACTTGCCATGCTCAACAACAGCCTTATCAATTCTGATACCATTGTTGTAGAAGCTTACAATATACTCTGTCTTCTCAGCTTCCTTGAAGTAGTTACAACCAGGCTGCTGACAGGGATAGCCAAGCTTGCCGTCAACTGTTTCAGGCTGTGCATTGAACTTATGATCACGAGTTGCAGTCACAACATCCTCTTTTACATGACCACAAACTGTACATGTATATGTTGTTAGTTCAGGAACATCACATGTAAGTTGCTGAGTTACTTTACTTTCGAATTTGTGCTCGATTGCATTGAATTTTGCATAAAGTCGTGTATCTGCTGTGATTTCTTCATTCTCTAAATCAAATGCATTGCCTGTGAAGTTGGGATTTGTATACCAACCGCCGAATGCATAGCTATAGTCGTCGTCGGAATCCTTGGCAGGTAATGTACCGCCAAATGTTACTGTTTCGCCACCGTCAACCTTTGTATTCCATACAAGATCTAAGCCGTTATAGAAGATAACATCAAATTCTTTTGCAATAGCTTCAAATACTGCATAGAAGGTTGTATCGCCTGTGATTGTGAAATCAGTTACAATGTCACCCTTTGCTCCTGTTGTTGACCAACCAAGGAAATTGAAGGTGTAAATTGACTTGAGATATGCATCGTCTGAAGGATTACTATGTGAGAATTCAGGCTTAGCAACGGGAACTCTTGAGTCACCCATAGCACCCATCATTGTAGCAAACTCAGTATAATTCTTTGTTTCATCTAAGTATGATACCCAAGTGTTAGGAACTACAAACTTGTGTGTATAAATGATTGTGCTCTGAGCATAAGTAGCCTTGAGAGTGATATCTGCAGTTACGTCGATGGGAAGAGCAACACTATTACCAACTTCGTCCTTCCAGCCTGCAAATGTGTACTTATACTTGCCATCAGCGCTGTTAGCCTTGGTGGGCTCAGTTACAGCATCCTTTTCAACTGTTGTACCCTTAACTACGTCTGTGATTGTCTCAAGTACAGTTGTACCGTCTTCGTCAACAAACTTAACTGTATACTTTTCAATCTTAGCAACTTTTTCTACCCATTCCTGACCACACTGTGTACAGTAACGAGTGATCTGGCCTTCCATATCAGCGGTTGAATCAAATGTCTTTGTGGGATCATTGCTTACTGCGAGGATATGTCTGCCTGTTGCGGGGATTTCTCTTGTGTCAGCTACTGTGTCTTCGTCATCGCCATCAACATCAGCCTTACACTTCTTACACTTGAGAGTTTCTATACCTGCTGTACCGCAAGTTGCAGCTGTTGTTACAACCCATTCTGTGTTTTCGTGACCTGTTGCCGGAATAACAGCAATATCTCTTGTTGTATAACAGAGTTTACAGGATTGATATGTCTTACCTGTTTCTGTACATGTAGCTTTAAGAGTCTTGCTTGCACCCCAGTTGTGTGCATTTTCATCAACTGCGATTTCTCTTGTAAGAGTTTCTCCACAATCCTTACATGTTGCAATTTCCTTACCCTTTGTTTTACATGTAGGAGCTGTTACAACTGTGTAAACGATTTCGCCATCAACCTTATCATAGTTATGACCAAGAGCGGGAGCAACAAGTTCACCGTCTACATTATAAATCTTTTCATTTTCGCCACACTCTGCACAGAGTTTGTATGAATAACCGTTTTCTGTACATGTTGCAGCTACAACGCTAATTGACCATATATGACCAGGAGATGTATAAATCTCTCTTGTTTTTTCGTAATCACATACGATACATTTTTCAGCCTTGTAACCGTCTGTTGTACATGTTGAGAATACCTCTGTTACATCGTATGCGTGACCATCACTTACAGTAAACTTCTTGGAGGTCTTGTTGCCTGCCTTGTCAGTAACTGTTACGAAGTAGTTACCTGCTTCAGTTATTGTATATGAGCCAATGCCTGCAGCTGAAGTTGTTGTAAGAGTTGCTGCTTCACCGTTAACGGTGAGAGTTGCACCAACTTCAATGTTTGTTACTGTAGCCTTACCACAATATGTGGGTGTGCCGATTACCTTGCCGGCATTGTTGTTACCTTCAACTGTGAATTCAGGTGCTGTGGTGTCATAAATGAACTTAGCTGTTCTTACCTTTGTATTAAGCTGGTTATTAGCCTTATCAAATACAGTGTAGTAAATAATATATGCTTTGCCGTCTTCGAGATTCTTGCTCTTAACACTACCATCAGCATTATACTGAACGCTACCATCTCCTGCAAGGTCAGCAACTTCCATATCACCAAGCTTGGTAGTGTAGTTTGCAACGTAGTTAAGCACTTCACTGTTATCCTCGAATATTGTTTTTGCGAGTGACTGTGCAGCACCAAAGTTGGTTGCTGTAAGAACTGTATCAGCGGGGAATGCAAATACTTTTATGTTCTTGATACCCTTACCAATACCGCTGGGATTGTAGAGATCGTTTACATCACCTGTATCTTTAACAGTAATGATGATATCTGTGTTAGCATTAGCGGAAAGTGTTATTTTATTATTATCTGTTGCAGCTGCACCAACTTCATCAGTTGAGCTCCATGAACCATGTGTGCCAAGGTAGATAGTACCTGTGGGCTTAACTGTATCAGAAAGCATATCTATAGTTTCTGTTTTAGCTGTAAGCTTAGCGTCACATGAACACCAAACTGTCTTTTCACCCTCTTTATAATAGGTGGGTGCTGTTACAAGTTCCTCATTGCCAGCATAACTATGTGCTGACTCAGTGAACTTAGCATAGATTGTTGTGTCAGCTGTGATTTCAGTGTTTGCAATATCAAATTCTGTTTCCTTGCCTTCAGCATCCTTGGTTACCCAACCAGCAAATGCATCGTGTTTATCTGCATCTACATAACCTGCATTGGGATCAGCAATAGTATTAGCAGCTGTATTACCTGAAGCAACATTATACGTTGTCTCTTCACCCTTAACAATTGTTGTTACAGTGTAGAGCTTATCAGTAAGTCTGTATGTTGCATAGAATTCCATAGCTGCAGTAATATTCATACCGCGAACATAAGGCTGAGCATTGCCTTCAGCATCATTGTAGTACCAACCGTCGAATACATAGCTCTGTCCATTGGGAGCATCTTCTTTGCACTCTGCTGAAACTGCGGGATTGAATACCCTTGAATCGTAGGTGTGCTTAGTTGTTGCAAGAAGACCTGCTTCGTAAGTTTTGCCCTCATCATCAGTACCTGTTGACTTGTCAGCTGTCCACTTACCGTCAACGAGAACTGAGTTGTACCACTTAGCTTCGTAATATCTGTATACGGGCTTATACATAGCTGTGAATGTAATATTATAACCTTCACAGAATGCAGGAACTGTGTTATCCCAACCGATAAAGGTATAGGTATATGTATCGTCCTGAGCTCTGCCCTGAGCTGCTCTGTTAGCTTCTGCAAGAATGATTTCTAAGCTCTGGCCATATTCATACTTACCTGCAGCAAGCTGAACTGTACCATCATGATTCATAAACTTAATTTCATAAGTGAAGGGGCTGAACTTGAACTGAGGATAAAGTGTTATATTACCATCAACAGTTGTTTTACCAGCTTCGGTAGCCTCACCCTGAGAACCATATCTGTTACCATTTGTTACAACATAGTTCTCATCAGTCTGCTTTTCGTCATACCAACCCTGGAATGTGTAAGAACCAAGAGCAGTGTCTGCCTTTGAGGGAATATATTCAATAAGGTCTACTGTGTCATCTTCGTGATTATCGGGAGTACCGTTGTCATTGCCAACCTCAATTGTCCAAGTGGGAAGGTCGCTGCCAACAAGAACTCTTTCACTGAATGTTCTATCACCGTCAACATAAGTTACGGTATAGAAAGGCTGAGGATTGCCGTAAATAGCTTCAAATGTGATATGTGATGTTGGCGAGAATGATGTAAGATAAGTTTTAGCAATTTCAGGTATTGTCGGATTTTCATCAGTAGGACCTGATACAACATTACCATCAAGTTCACCTGCACCATTTACAAGGGCCCAGTTACCTGAGTAGCTAACAAGTGCTTCACCATTATCATAGTTATCAGCAGTAACAATATCATCAATGTATTCAGCTTTAATAAGCTTACCATGTTCAACCTCAATTTCAGTTTTAAGGTCTTCGCCCTTCTCATTCTTATATTTGAATGTTACTGTATAAGGAGTTGGAATGGGAGCACCATATGAAGCTTTGATGTCAACAGGGTCAACATCAACACCGTCATTTTCTGCGCCAAGACCAAAGGTTATATTTTCCTTTGTAAATACAAGTGTCTTGTCATAACCGAAGGTGTCTGCTTCATTATTGTATGTCCAGTTTTCAAAATTGTAACCGTAACCTACCTGAGCATATGTGAAAGGAACATAGTCAATGGGAGCCTTAAGAGTTTCGCCGTACTTAAGAGTTACTTTTCTCGAGGTATCAGCACCTGTGCTATCCTTGAAATGGAACTCAACAACATAGGATCTCAGATGTCTTCTGTAAACAGGATAGTATGTAACATCACTTCTAACAATCCAGTCGCTGTTGATATAAATAGCTGTGCCTGCTGTATTAAAGTCGCCATCTTCAAGGAGGATGTGGTAGTTACCGCTGGAGGGTTTCTGAGTTGACCAACCTTCGAATGTATAGCTATACTGAAGATCTCTTGCAATACCTGAAGGAACCGGTCTGTCGGCAGGGATTTTATTTAGTGAACTGAGGTCAGTTCTGTAGTTATAGTCATCACTACCGGTGAGGTTACCGCCGTCAGCTTCATTGATAAAGCTTACTTTATACGTCTTGTCAAAACTTACAGTGTCATACTTAGGAGTAAGGATAAGGTCTCTTGTAAATGTGTAACCACCCTGTGATACTGTATCACCGTTGATGTCCACCCATGTGCCGTTGAAGTTACTGTAGTTAAATGCACCACTTACATAAGATAGTGTAGGTGTAGGCCAATCGATAGCACTATGATTCTGACCATACTTAACAGTCATTGAATCGAGGAATTTACCGTCGATGTCATAGAACTTGATATTAATATCTTCTGAGATCCACCAACCATAGTATGTAGCAGCATTTGATATGGTCTGGGCTTTAACATCCCACACTGCACCTGCATTATAATAGAGCTTTTCATTATATGTTATATATCTGCCGTTTGCTTTGCCACCGTCTGCAGCATATTCATTGAACTTTTCACTGCTGATAGGCTCAGCAAAGTCAGCCTCAAAAGCGTAGAATGAAGCTTTATCGTCTGTTGATGTTGGCTGCTTTTCTGTCCAAAAACCTTTGAAGGTATAACCTGGTGCACTTGCATCTGTGGGCTTATCACCTAAAGACGCACTGTAGGTACCGGCTGTAGACCATTCTTTAGTCTGTGTTGTTCCGTCAGAAATATTGAGAGTATAACTAATATTCGGAACTGTACCTTTAGGGTCAACCTTTACTGTATATTCTGGATAAGTCACAATAATTTTAGCTGATGCTGTAGAGGTCATAGTACCGCCATTACCAAGAGTACTCTTGAACTTCTGAACAAGATAGTACTCTTTGGTTGTACCGGACTTTATGGGACCGGAAACCTGCAAATTAGCATTAGCAACAACCTTACCGGTTGTTGAATCGTAGTAAATGTCGTCAACATCAGCACCGGTAAGCGCACTACCGCCTGATGTTGATGAGACATATATTTCGCGTTCGTCAAAACTGCTCGTATTTGTCGCACCAGTCCATCTGACACCATACTGATCGTATAAGTTAGTATATGTAAATGTGGAGCCACCACTTACAGGGTCACCGCCGAATGTGTTAAGTTTAAGCTCTATAGTAGTACCCGTACCTGTTCCGAAGTATGCGAATTTTGGTGCTGCATCAGTTTTAAATTTTGTAATCTGATCTCCCGAATAGGAGCCACTTTCCTTTGTGGTTTTATATCCGCCATTTTTATCACTGATTGGTGCAAGCATACCTGGCGCACCGGCATATACTACTACGTCTCTTACGCCCCAACCGTCACCGGAATAGCTAGTATTTGTACCACTTCCGGTAGACTTTTGTCCGAACTCATGTGTGATGCCTGTCGGGAAACCATAAACCCAGCCTTCAGCATGAACGTAGTTACCTGTAGTATCAGTATTTCCGCCATTATATATACTATTTGAAGTCAAAGTATACGTTCCATTGGCAGTGGTGATTTTCCAATTGTTTCTGAGAACATTCTCATCATTGTCCCAGTCATCCAACAGTCCGCGGACTTCAACGTAATAATAACCCTCTTCAGGTGTATTAGCAGCCTCTGCCTCATCAGGTGCAATCCACACCCAGCAAGACAGTACCATAAGCACTGCTAAGAACAATGATAAAGATTTTTTTAATTGAGTTTTCATTAAGATTTTCCTCCTTAACAAAAATTAACTTTTTATTTCATAAAACGGTTAAAACCGCATAAACGAAACTTATGTAACACTTTTTCCCTCAGAAATGTCGTTTGCCCGACCCCTGACCTGACCGTTTGCGGCGCACTTCACCCCCAAAAGGGTATAAAGAGTCACTTTTAGTTAGTATCAGTATATCATTAAGCAGTCAATAAAGTCAAGATTAAGAAACAAAAACTTTATAAATATTAAAAAATTGTGTCAAGTGACAAAAAAGAGGCATTGTTTTTGGCAATTTTGCCACTGAGTGGTATTTTTCATATACTATATTGTAATTTTAAAGGGACAACCGTAAAACGATCGTCCCTTTTTTATCAGAATTCCATTTTTGCTTCAATGTAAGAAACGAGATCTTCGATCTTGATTCTTTCCTGCTGCATTGTGTCTCTGTCACGAACTGTTACGCAACCGTCTTCTGCACTTTCGAAGTCGTATGTAATACAGAAAGGTGTACCTATTTCGTCCTGACGACGATAACGCTTACCGATTGAACCTGCATCGTCGAATTCAACCATAAACTTCTTCTGAAGAGCGTGGAACACTTCTGTAGCGCCATCGTTAAGCTTCTTTGAGAGAGGAAGAACTGCTGCCTTGATGGGAGCAAGTGCGGGATGGAAGTGAAGTACAACTCTTGTATCGTTCTTTTCAGCGTCTACAACTTCTTCATCGTATGCTTCAGTCATAACTGCAAGGAAGAGTCTTTCTACACCGAGTGAGGGTTCAACAACATAAGGAATATATCTTTCGTTAGTTACGGGATCAAAGTAGTCAAGTGTCTTACCTGATACTGTTGAGTGCTGTGTAAGGTCATAGTCTGTTCTGTCAGCTACGCCCCAGAGCTCACCCCAACCGAAGGGGAAGAGGTATTCGAAGTCTGTTGTTGCCCTTGAGTAGAAGCAAAGTTCTTCGGGATCGTGGTCACGAAGTCTTACGTTTTCTTCCTTAAGACCGATGCTGTAGAGCCAGTCACGGCAGTAGCTTCTCCAGTAATCGAACCATTCAAGATCTGTGCCGGGTTTGCAGAAGAACTCAAGTTCCATCTGCTCGAATTCACGTACACGGAAGATGAAGTTACCGGGTGTGATTTCGTTACGGAATGACTTACCGATCTGAGCAACACCGAAGGGAACCTTTCTTCTTGTTGTACGCTGAATGTTTGCGAAGTTTACGAAGATACCCTGAGCTGTTTCAGGTCTGAGGTAGAGTTCGCTCTTGCTGTCTTCAGTTACACCCTGGAAAGTCTTGAACATAAGGTTGAACTGACGAATGTCTGTGAAGTTCTGAGCACCGCAATCAGGGCAAGTGATACCCTTTTCATTAATATATGCTGTCATTTCTTCGTTTGACCAACCTGCAACGTTAGTACCATCGAAGTTTTCGATAAGGTTGTCAGCTCTGTGTCTTGTCTTACATTCCTTACAGTCCATAAGAGGATCTGAGAAACCGCCAAGGTGACCAGATGCTACCCATGTCTGAGGATTCATAAGGATAGCTGAGTCAAGACCTACGTTGTAGGGGTTTTCCTGAACGAATTTCTTAAGCCAAGCTTTTTTGATGTTGCTCTTAAGCTCTGAGCCGAGAGGGCCGTAGTCCCAAGTGTTTGCAAGACCGCCATAGATTTCACTACCTGCGTATACGAAACCTCTGCCTTTACAAAGGGCAACAAGTTTTTCCATTGTTTTTTCTGTGTTCTTGAGCATTTGAATTAGCTCCTTTCATTATATATACTGCTGTATAAATACAAATTGTTTCTATCTATAATAATATATAGGCACTGCTGTTGTCAAGTGTTAAAGTGCGAAATTGCTATTTCCATATCATAAAAGTTAGGTTTTTAAAGCGTTTTTTATATTTCTTGACTTTTTTATTTCAGTTGTAGTATAATTTGTCCATAAATTCAAGGAGGATTTTAATATGAAAAAACTTATTTCGCTCACACTTGTATTGATTATGGCTCTCTCATTTGTTGTTCCCACATGGGCTGCAGATGATACTCTCAGCAGTACTGAACTCACTGCCGCTGTTGACGCTGCCGCAACAGCAATGGTAGGCGCAGACGAAACCGCTTTTGTCGAACCCAACGCTGCTCTTTATGCTGCTGTTGCTGAAGAAGCCGATACCCCCGAGGAAGTTGCAAACTTTTTCTCAGGCTTTGTCTTTGTTGAAGACAGTGAAGTTGAAGCTGTATCTCAGAGAATTGCTGACTCCTGCAAATTCAGAATAACAACAATCGAAAATGGTAAAAAAACAGTATATATTGCTGTTGACCTTATTCAGTGCCGTGAAATATTTGATGCAAGAGTTTTTCTGAATGCAACACAGAAGCTGCTTGAAAAGGCTGAAGCTGAAGCAATTGCTGACGGTATGAATGAAAACCCTGCAAATTATGATCTTATGTCATATAATCACCTTGCAGGCGAGCTTGCACTTCATATGATTCTCGCTGATATAACAAATGACCTCGGAGCAACAAAGGGTAATGGTATTCTTAAAAGCCTTTATGACAGATCAGTTGTTTCAGACCTCAATATTGATGAAAGCAGAATTTCTCCCGCACTTATCAGATTCTTCGGTCAGACCGTTGTTTTATTCCTTAACACATTCTTTAAAACCTTCAGTGATTTCTGATTACACTACATAGTACTCTGCCGTATCTTCGGATGCGGCAGTTTTTTTAACCTATTGCATTTTTTAACGCTTTAGTGTTTAATATATAATGAAAGCAAGGTGATACTATGAGAGATACAGCAAATGAAAATGAAATAAGAAAATATTTGCTTCCCTATGCAGAGAATATTAAAATAGATATCATTAATGAAACGGGATCCACAAACGACGATATGAAGCTCCGTGCTCAAAAAGGCGAAAAAGAAATCTCACTGCTTATTGCTGAGAGTCAGACAAAAGGTAAGGGTAGTAAAGGCAGATCATTCTTTTCACCTGAAAACACAGGATGTTATATGAGTTTTCTTCTGCATCCCGGATATACTGCCGAAGAATGCACCTTGCTGACAACAATGGCCGCAACAGCTACAGCGGAAGCTATAGAAAAAGTAACAAATCAGACAGCTCAGATTAAATGGATCAATGATATATATATTGAAAGGCGGAAAGTCGCGGGCATACTGACAGAAGCCAGCATATCGAAAGGCGGAAAAACTCTGGATTATGCCGTTGTCGGAATAGGAATAAATATCTCTCCGCCTGAAGGCGGTTTTCCTCTGGAGATTAAAGATATTGCAACTTCCATTTTATCAGGTAATGCAGAAATTAAAAATCACCTCATAGGTGAAGTAATCAACAGATTTATATATTATTACTATAATCTTCCGCTAAAAGAATTTATTCCTCAATACAAAAAAAGACTGTTTTTCCTTGGTGAAGAAATAACAGTTATAGAAACAGATAAAAACTACACCGCAAAAGCTATAGATATAGATAATATGTGTCACCTTATTATCAGAACGCCTGATGGGAACGAAAAAAAACTTTACGGTGGCGAAATAAGTGTAAAACTAAAAAATATAATATAAAAGCAGCAAAATACCCGACAGTTTCTGTCGGGTATTTTGCATCGAATGAGGTAACTATGAAAAAAATCAAAAAACTATTATCTGTTTTTATATTAGCTGTTTTGCTTTAATACGTCAATAGTTGTTCTTTATCATTAATATTTTATTAACAATAATATAATTTCAGTGCATCCAGACAAATAGCTGCAAGCTTGCCGCCATAAGCCACACCGCAATCAAGGGCTATATGACCGTTTTTGGAATAAACTTTCCCCATAAACTTCTGATTTATTGCAACTGTCGGAGTGTGACCTGTGATAAGATACTTATTCTTGAAATAAACCTTTGTATAATCAGTCTTTGCAAAAACAAAATCTTCTTCAGTGTATTCCTCAAGGTCTTTGCCGTCTTCGAAGTTATCGATACCTGCATGAGCCAAAACAAAGGTTTTGCCGTTTACTTCAACTTCTTCAAAAGCCTGAAACTCTGAAAGATAATCAATTATACTTTCCTTGTCTTCTTCATTAAGCTTAAGGAAATCGCTGATAGTCTTTTCACTCTTCATACCAAGCCATTTTTCAAGCTCAGCTTTGTCATCACCCTGAAGCATATCCTTTGCGTCATCAAGACTTTCAGCATTCATAATTAAAGGAAGTATTTTCTTTGCCATATATTCGTGCTCACCGAGTACGGGATAAATATTGGCGCGGTACATCATATCTTTAAAAATCTCGACAGAATCCTCACCGAAATCAATAACATCACCTAAAACAAAAACTGCATCTGTTTCTTTTGGTGAAAGTTTTGTGAGCATTTCATCGTACTTTTCTTTATTGCCGTGAATGTCGCCGATTACATATATCATAAAAATATCTCCTGAAATTATTTAGTTATAAGAAGTTCGTTATTCTCAAGGAATTCGTCGTAGGTTTCCTTTCTGTCATATACGCCGTCAGCTCTGAATTCAATAATTCTGTCTGCAATTGACTGCACAAACTGATGGTCGTGTGAAGTAAAGAGAAGTGCACCCTTGAATTTAATAAGAGCATTGTTAAGTGCTGTGATTGATTCAAGATCAAGGTGGTTGGTAGGTTCGTCAAGTATCAGTACATTTGCACCGCTGAGCATCATCTTGCAAAGCATACAGCGTACTCTTTCACCACCGGAAAGCACCTTTGCTTTCTTTGTTGCTTCTTCGCCTGAGAACATCATTCTTCCGAGCCAGCCTCTTACATCTGTTTCAAACTGAAGATCTGAATATTTTCTTATCCAGTCTATAAGGCTGTCTTCAACACCATCGAAAAATTCTGAGTTATCACTGGGGAAGTAGGCCTGCGAGGTTGTAACACCCCACTTGAAGGTACCCTCATCAGGTTCAAGCTCACCTGTGATAATCTTGAAGAAAGTTGTTTTTGCAACGGCATCTGTACCAACAAAAGCAACCTTTTCGTTAGGTCTTATAGTGAAAGAAACATTATCGAGGACCTTTCTGTCACCGATAGTTTTGCTAAGACCCTCAACAATAAGCATATCATTACCGATTTCTCTGTCTGGCTTGAACTCAACAAAGGGAAAACGTCTTGATGAAACAGGCATATCTTCAAGCACGAGATTATCGAGAAGTTTCTTACGACTTGTTGCCTGCTTTGACTTTGAAGCATTAGCACTGAATCGAGCAATAAACTCCTGAAGCTCCTTCATTTTTGCTTCGGTTTTCTTATTCTGCTCACGCATCTGTCTCTGAGCCATCTGAGTATATTCATACCAAAAATCGTAGTTACCTACGTACATTGTAATTTTACCGAAATCGCAGTCAGCAATATGTGTGCAGACCTTATTTAGAAAGTGTCTGTCATGACTGACAACAATAACAGTATTTTCAAAATTCATAAGGAATTCTTCAAGCCATGCAATAGCTGCAACGTCAAGGTGGTTGGTAGGCTCGTCAAGAAGAAGGATATCGGGATTACCGAAAAGAGCCTGAGCAAGAAGCACCTTTACCTTTTGTTCACCTGTAAGCTCTTTCATAAGCATATAGTGGAACTCGTTGTGAATACCGAGAGCGTTGAGAAGAATTTCCGCATCACTTTCTGCGCTCCATCCGTCCATTTCAGCAAACTCTTCTTCAAGTTCACTGATTCTGATACCATCTTCCTCAGTAAACTCTTCCTTTGAATAAAGCTTTTCTTTTTCATCCATAATTTCGATAAGCTTTTCATTACCCATAAGGACAGTTCTTATAACATCATATTCATCATATGCAAAGTGGTCCTGCTTTAAAACTGAAAGTCTTTCACCGGGAGTGATAGTTACATAACCTTTATTAGGCTCAATCTCACCTGAAAGAATTTTAAGAAATGTACTTTTACCTGCACCGTTTGCACCGATAAGACCGTAACAGTTACCTTTGGTAAAGTTCATTGATACGCTTTTAAAAAGTTCTCTTCCGCCATACTGAAGAGTTACATTATTTGTACTTATCATTTCATCACTTCCTATAATATAATTTTGGCGTTAACTTTTTAATTATAACATAATTTGGAATACATATCAATTAAAATTTGATGAATAGGTGAGACGTGGGGCTCCGTTGCCGAATAAACTTCGGCAGAAGGACACCGTTGGTGTCCTTTAAAATCGCTTTGCGATTTTACGGAGCCCCCTTGCACAGACTAAAAAACAGCGGACAATCTATCCGCTGTTTTTTCACATTATCTTGTCGCCCCTGAAAAGGGGGATATCCGAAAGGCCAGAGGGGTTTCTTTTTTTTACTTTGCAGGGCTTCGCCCCGCACCCCACAAACTTTTGAAAAAGTTTGACAATCTTTACTTATTCTTTATCTGATTTCATCTACGCCCATATAAGGTCTGAGCGCTTCGGGGATTGTTACACTGCCGTCTGCATTCTGATAGTTTTCAAGAATAGCTGCAGTTGTTCTGCCGATAGCAACACCTGAACCATTAAGCGTGTGGACAAGCTGTGCCTTATCCTTAGGACCGTTCTTAAATCTGATTGAAGCACGTCTTGCCTGGAAATCTTCAAAGTTTGAGCAGGAGCTGATTTCAACATATCTGCCGTAGGAGGGCATCCAAACTTCGATATCATACGTCTTAGCTGATGAGAAACCAATATCACCTGTTGTAAGAGCAACAACTCTGTAGGGAAGACCGAGAAGCTGAAGCACTCTTTCTGCATCATTAGTGAGTTTTTCAAGTTCAGCGTAGCTTTCTTCAGGCTTTGCGAACTTAACAAGCTCAACCTTGTTGAACTGATGCTGTCTGATAAGACCTCTTGTGTCTCTGCCTGCTGAACCTGCTTCAGCTCTGAAGCAAGCTGAATATGCACAGAAGCTCATAGGAAGCTGAGCACCATCCATAATATCATCACGGTACATATTTGTAACGGGTACTTCTGCTGTAGGAATAAGGAAGTAATCATTTGTAAGCTTGAATGCATCTTCCTCAAACTTGGGAAGCTGACCTGTACCTGTCATTGAAGCACGATTAACCATAAAGGGAGGGAATACTTCTGTGTATCCGTTTTCTGTGTGAGTATTGAGGAAGAAGTTGATGATAGCTCTTTCGAGTCTTGCACCGAGACCTCTGTAGAAATGGAAACGAGCACCAGTTACCTTAGCAGCAGTTTCGGGATCAAGAATGCCGAGATCAGCACCGATATCCCAGTGAGCCTTTGCTTCAAAATCGAAGTTTCTGGGCTCACCCCAACGACGAACTTCAACATTTTCGCTGTCATCCTTACCAACGGGAGTTGTATCTGAGGGAACATTGGGGAATTCATACATCATTGTCTTTTGCTTTGCAGCAAGCTCAGCCTTATCAGCGTCGAGAACCTTAACCTCTTCTTTGATGGCATTCATACGAGCCATAATCTCGCTGATATCGCCGCCTTCTTTCTTAATCTGAGGAATCTGCTTACTTGCAGCATTCTGTTCAGCCTTAAGAGCGTCAGCCTTCTGTGTGAGCTCTCTTACCTGCTTATCAATAGCAAGGATTTCGTCAACAATAGCATCCATATCCTTGTTTCTTGTTTTCATTGCAGCTTTTACTTTATCGGGATTTTCTCTTATAAGTTTAATATCTAACATTTTTATTACTCCTTAGATTATTTCAAGTTTATTAGTTACCGGCAAGAGCTTCAAGTATGCTCTGCAAATCTTCTTTACTGAAAAACTCAATTTCAATAGAGCCTTTATTGCCCCTTGAAACATTTATTTTTGCTTTTCTTCCAAGCTCTTCACGGATTGCGATTTCACATTCATCGTAATAAGGGTCTCTCTTTGACTTTTTCTTTACAATTTCGTTCTTTGGTTTAAGCAAAGTCTTAACAATTTTCTCTGTTTCGCGTACGCTTAATTCTTTTTGCGAAATTTCTTCTGCTAATTTTATAATTAACTTTTCATCTGTAAGAGGAATGAGCGTTCTTGCGTGACCCGATGAAATAATACCCTGCTTCACCATATCCAATACAGCTTCAGGTAAAGAGAGAAGTCTCAATGCATTTGCAACTGCAGGACGTGATTTGCCCACTTTTTCTGCTGCCTGCTCCTGTGTAAATGAATAAGTATCCATTAAAACCTTGAAGCCTTCAGCTTCTTCAATAGGATTCAGATCTTCACGCTGTAAGTTTTCGATAAGAGCCAATTCCATAGCCTCTTCATCAGTCATTTCTCTTACTACTACAGGTACCTGACTGAGGCCAGCCATACGTGATGCACGCCATCTTCTTTCACCGGCAATGAGCTGATATCCGCCATCACTTAAAGGGCGTACCAACAAGGGCTGTATGACGCCATGCATAGCGATACTATCTGCAAGCTCTTTTAAAGCTTCTTCATCAAAATATTTTCTGGGCTGGTCTCTTTTAGGCTCAATATCATTGATATTAACCAGCTTGTCGCTGTTTTCTTCTGTGGAGTTATCAATAAAAAGTGCATCAAGACCTTTGCCGAGTCCTGCTTTCTTTTTAGGTGCCATATTTGCCTCCTTATTTATCCTCTCGGACGCCTATTATTCTTTTTTAGAAATTCTTTTGTAAAGTCAACGTATGCAATACTACCCTTAGAAGACTTATCATAATAGAGTACAGGCTGACCAAATGAGGGTGCCTCTGAAAGTCTTACATTTCGAGGGATTACTGTTGAATAAACCTTCTGTGGGAAGAAGCGCTTTACTTCATTTACAACTTGTTGAGTAAGGTTAAGTCTGCCATCATACATTGTAAGCAGAACACCTTCTAATTCAATAAGAGGATTGTATATACGCTTTACCTGTCTTATAGTATTCATAAGCTGTGATAAACCTTCAAGAGCATAATATTCGCACTGGATCGGTACAAGTACGCTATCAGCACAAGCAAGAACGTTAACAGTTATCAATCCCAATGAAGGCGGACAATCTATAATAATAAAATCATATTTTTCCTTAAGCGGAGCAAGTGCATTTTTAATACGTGAATCTCTTCCCTGCATATCGACGAGTTCGAGCTCAGCGCCTGCAAGATCAATATTTGAAGGGAGAAGATCAAGCTTCTTAAAAGGAGTTTCAATAAGTATCTCCTCAGCCTTTACCCCACCAACTATCATATCATAAGTTGATTTCTCAACATCTTTTTTATTTACACCAAGGCCGCTTGTAGCATTACCCTGAGGATCAACATCCACCAACAAAGTCTTGTAACCTAAGCTTCCTATGGAAGCTGCAAGATTTACAGATGTAGTTGTTTTGCCAACGCCACCTTTTTGGTTAACAATTGCTATGGTTTTTCCCATAATATTTACCTTTCTGCTGTTTTTTAGCCTTTATAGGGTTTATTATATCATAGTATTTTTTATTTTTAAACCCTTATATAAGATTTTTTTGAAAAAATAAAATGTTTCACGTGGAACAGGGAAGAAACCACCCTTTTCGGGTGGTTTCTTCGTGGGGTGTGAAAGAGAAAGATATGATTATATGGAATCACTGCTATGCAGTGTAGCCACCGTATTTGAAATATTATGCTTCTCCGGTAATCTGTACATTAGCCTTTTGGGGATTTCTATTCTGTATATGTAGCTTTCACCCGTATCTTCTCGCTTTATGTCAGCACCTATGCCTGACTTTTTCATCGTATCCACAGCGTTGTTTATAGTATTGAGAAATATTTTTACATCGCTGAACATTCTTTTTGTCTGACGCTTTGGGCTATCTTTTTTACAAAGTGCTTCATCAATAAGATTCTCGGTCTGTGTTACATTAAGCCTCTTTTCTATTATTTTATCAAGAATCGGCATAACCTCATCCTTTTCAAGCTTCAGCAATGCTCTTGCATGTCTTTCTGTCAGACCCTTTTCCATAAGTATTTTTCTTGCTTCATCCGGCAAAGATAGAAGACGCAGTTTATTAGATACAGTTGATGGAGCTTTTCCTAGTCTACGAGCTGCATCTTCCTGCGAAAGTCCGTATTCATTCATAAGTCGTTCGATAGCTAATGCTTCTTCAAAATAGTTCAGATTTTGTCTTTGTAAGTTCTCTATTAATGCAAAAACTGCAGACTTCATATTATTTACTTCAACTACTATACACGGTATAGATACCAAACCTGCAAGTCTCGATGCTCTCAGACGTCTTTCACCGGACACCAACTCATACCCTTTATCAGTTTGTCTTACGGTAATTGGCTGCAAAATACCATTCATTCTTATACTGATCGCTAAATTAACCAGCTCTTCCTGATCAAATACCTGCCTCGGCTGATTGGGGTTAGGATATATCTGTTCATTTGGTATAAGTAACACTTGCCCGGCAGTTCTTGGTTTTTCAGTTATCATAGGTAATACCTCCGTTTAAATAAAGAGATATTAAAACCTCTCTTCGCATAGATAATATCATAGCAAAGAGAGGTTGTCCACAAGTTTCGTATTACAATATTCTTATCTTTTCTGCAAAGAAAACCTTTATTTTATAGGATTCTTTGCAATTTTTGCCGAAGGTCTTGGATATTTAGCAGGAGTTGACGAAATCTTTTTGACATTAATGATAGTTCGCTCACCACAATCCAGAAGATCAAAAGTGTCCTGCTTGAGAATCTGACCGCCTAAAACGTGTATCGCTTTCTTACCTTCTGCTATTTCTTCCTGCGCTTTAGCACTTTTCATAGGAATAAAGCTTCCGCCTACCTTTACAAAAGGAAGACAATATTCAGCCAAATCTCTGAGATTTGTTACAGCTCTTGCAGTTGAAAAGTCATATTTTTCTCGGTAGTCCTTGTTTTGTCCGGCTTCTTCAGCTCTTGAATGTACAACATTTGCGCTCAGACCAATATTGTCAAGTATATTCTCAATAACCATAAGTCTTTTCTTTGTGCTGTCCATGAGAGTTATATCAAGATCCGGTCTGGCAATAAGCATAGCAAGTCCAGGAAATCCTGCACCGGTGCCCACATCAATTACTTTTGCGCCTTCAGAGATATCAACATACCTGAATATTGTAAGAGAATCAAGAAAGTGCTTGATAGTTACGCCTTCCGGATCAGTAATTGCTGTAAGGTTTATCTTTTCATTCCATTCTACAAGAAGCTTACCGTATATATTAAAACGTTCCAGTGCCTCATCATCAAGTTTCACGTGAAACATTTCTGCTTTTTCTTTTAATAAATCCTTCAGAATAAAGGATTCTGCCATAAAATCACTTCCTTTTTGCAAGATAAATGAGAAGAACAGATATATCAGCCGGACTCACACCGCTGATTCTCGATGCCTGACCAAGATTTGCAGGCTTAATTTTGTTCAGTTTTTCCTGAGCTTCCATACGAAGACCAACTATTTCAGTATAATCTATATCCTGACTTAGTTTTTTTACCTCAAGTCTTCTCATTTCTTCAACTAATGATAGTTGTTGCTTTATATAACCATCATATTTGATACTGATTTCCACCTGTTCAAATACATCTCTCGGCAAATCAGGTCTTTCTTTATCAAAATCTTTAAGGTTTTCATAATTAAGCTGTGGTCTCTTAAGAAGTTCCTTTAGTCTGCAACCGGTTGCCAATGGCGATGTTTCACGTGAAACAAGCATATCATTTAACTCTTTTGAGGGAGATACACTCACTTTTGAGACTCTTTCAAGTTCTTCCTCTATGAGTTTAAGCTTATTCTGTAATCTCTGATATTTTTCTTCACCAACAAGTCCGATTTTATATCCGTACTCTGTCAATCTGATATCTGCATTATCCTGGCGAAGTATAAGTCTGTATTCCGAGCGTGAAGTCATCATTCTATATGGATCAGAACAACCTTTAGTGACAAGATCATCTATAAGTGTACCTATATATGATGAGGCTCTGTCTAAAATAAGCGGTTCCTTACCAAAAATCTTCTGAACAGCATTTATACCTGCTATAAGACCCTGAGCAGCTGCTTCTTCATATCCGCTTGAACCGTTAAACTGTCCTGCGCCAAACAGACCGCTATAATTCTTAAATTCAAGAGATGCATTGAGAGCAAGGGGATCAACACAGTCATATTCAATAGCGTAAGCGGTTCTCATAACCTGAACATTTTCAAGACCGGGGATGGTTCTGAGAAATTTCAGCTGCACATCTTCAGGCAATGATGAAGACATACCTTGGAGATACATTTCTTCTGTATTCTCACCGCAAGGCTCGATAAATAGCTGATGGCGAGGCTTTTCGGAAAATCTCATTATCTTATCTTCTATTGACGGACAATATCTGGGCCCGACACCATCAATTTTACCGCTGTATAAAGGAGAACGATGAATGTTTTCCATTATGATACGCTTTGTCTCATCATTTGTATAGCTTATATAGCAGGGAAGTTTATTTTCAGGTGTATATTCACCATCGAATGAAAAGGGTACAACAACTTCATCTCCGTCTTGTCTTTCGAGATTTGTAAAGTCAATGCTTCTTCTGTTAACTCTTGAGGGTGTACCTGTCTTAAATCTTCTGGTAGGTACTCCTAAATTTTTAAGAGCCTTCGCAAGATCACATGAAGCAAACATACCATCGGGACCGCCATCGTAGGCAACATCACCTACATAAATTCTACCTGCGAGAAAAGTTCCCGTTGCAAGAATAACACATTTAGCATTGTATATAGCTTCAAGACGAGTTACAATCTGCCAGGTTCCGTCAGCATTCTGTGTGAGCTCAGTAACTTCAGCCTGTACAATCTCCAGATTTTCTTGCCTCTCCATAATGTGCTTCATATATTCACTGTATCTGCGTCTGTCTATCTGAGCACGAAGTGAATGTACAGCAGGGCCTTTACTTAGATTAAGTATACGGCTCTGGAGAGTATTAGCATCTGCCGCTTTACCCATTTCTCCACCAAGAGCATCAATCTCACGCACAAGATGTCCTTTTGATGTACCACCAATAGATGGATTACACGGCATATTACCAACCCAGTCCATATTTATAGTAAACACACCAACCTGAACACCAAGTCTTGCAGCGGCAAGACCAGCTTCAATGCCGGCATGACCTGCACCGATAACTATTACGTCGTAATCCTTTGCATAATATTTCATAAAATCCCTAACCTTTGTCTTGCTATAGTTTTCAACATTTTTGTCAACTGATTGTTAAATATTATCTGACAAGTTATAAAAATTCATTTAATAGAATTTATAAAAACGATCATACGTATTATTAATTAAATTCTATTCAATAGAAATCAATATGTGATTATTATTCACATTATTTATACGTT
>JAZQUF010000061.1:0-4065 GCA_045631165.1 Acutalibacteraceae bacterium | reverse complement strand
CTGTACCCTGAACAGGCATATTCTTAGCAACACGCTCACCAAAGCCCTGAAGCATTTTATTGCTAGCCGTAAGCTCCGGAAGATAGCGCCTTCTCTTGAAGAGTGTCTCGCAATAACCGTTATCTCTCGCATCATTTACAGCTGACTCGAGATATTTATTAATTCCGCAGTAATGGTGAAGATATCCCTTGATATAGCTGTCAGCCTCTTTACGAGTAACACCGATATCTTTACTGAGTGAAAATGCGCCTATACCGTAAACAATACCGAAGTTAACGGCTTTCGCTCTGCTTCTCATAAGAGGGGTCACCATATGAACAGGCATATTGAACACCTGCGAAGCAGTAATTGTATGAATATCATCACCCTTATTAAAAGCTTCAATCATTGCATTGTCATCCGACAGATGCGCAAGAACACGAAGCTCAATCTGTGAATAGTCGGCATCAACAAGCACACTGCCCTTTTCCGCAATAAAGAAGCGTCTCATCTCTCTGCCAATTTCAGAGCGTACAGGAATATTCTGCAAATTAGGCTCAGTCGATGATATTCTGCCCGTACGGGTTTCTGTCTGATTTAATGTTGAACGGATTCTTCCGTCCGAATCGATAACCTTGAGGAGACCATCACAATAGGTTGATTTAAGTTTTGCAAGAGTTCTGTATTGAAGAATATCAGAAACCACAGGATAATCATCTGCAAGCTCTTCTAAAACCTCTGCATTGGTAGAATAACCGTTTTTTGTCTTCTTTTTACAGGGAAGTCCCAATTTTTCAAAAAGTGCAACACCTAACTGCTTGGGTGAATTAAGATTGAACTCAAATCCGACTTCCTCATATATTTTAGCAGTGAGTTCATCAATCTTTTCAGACATATTGTCACCGAAAGCTTCAATACCCTCTTTATTCACAAGAAAGCCTATATTTTCCATACTCGCAAGAACTTCCGACAAAGGTATCTCTATATCACATAAAAGCTCTGTCTGACAGTTTTCATCTATTTTTAATAAAAGCGTATCACAAAGTTCTTTCATCGCCCCGCAGCAAAGTGCAGCTTCATTTTCCTCACCCTCCGAAAGTTGTGGCAATGTCACATCATATTCCTCACAAAGTCTTTTCACTTCATAAGAGTTAGCTGACGGATTGAGTATATAACCTGCAAGCGTCGTATCAACTTTGATGTTTTTCAGCTCCACACCACATCTGAGGGCATATTTATAAATCTGTTTTACATCGGCAGTGTACTTTTCGCAACCACTTTCACAGAACATTTTAAAGAAGTCAGCAAAATCGAAGCAATCACTATTGACATATTTGACCTCATCATCGAAGCCGAAATAAATTCTGCTTATATTTTCACCGCTGAATTCAGTTATAAAATATGCCTTATCAGCTTTTTTTATTTTTCCCATAAGACCGGGTAAATCTCTTTCCTCACCGACCTTAAGAAGCTTTGCTTTTTCTTCTGCAGGTGCAGAATTACACTCTCTTGTGAGACCCAGCTTTTCAATAATTCCGAACATTTCAAGCTTCACAAGAAAATTGATAGCATTGAAATTGTCAACTTCTTTGAGTCTGTAGCTTTCAAGATTTGTATCAACGGGAGCTTCAAGGCAGATTGTACCAAGCTTTTTGCTGAGATATGCACTGTCCTTGCCTGCAATCAGCTTTTCTCTTACGCCCTTTTTAATATCAATTTCATCGATGTGATCATAAATATAATCAATATTTCCATAATTGATTATCAGGTCACCCGCTGTCTTCTGACCGATACCTGCAACACCCGGAATATTATCTGATGAGTCACCCATAAGAGCCTTGATCTCTATCATTCCTTCAGGTGAAACTCCGTATTCTTCTTTGAGTTTCTCTATATCATACTCTGTTGTTACGGCCTTTCCCATCTTTGTAGCAGCAAGAAGTACATGTGTATTACCACTGACAAGCTGCAAAGAATCTCGGTCTCCCGTTGCAATATAACACATATCCTCCCCTTTGCACTGAGCTGAAAGGGTACCTAAAATATCATCAGCCTCATATCCTTCTTTTTCAACAACACTACATCCGAGATAAACGAGAATTTCTTTTATAAGAGGCATCTGAGAACGCAGTTCAGGAGGCATACCTTTTCTGCCGGCCTTATATTCACTATACATTTCGTGTCTGAAGGTAGGTGCCTTAAGATCAAAAGCAACGGCAACCGCATCGGGCTCACACTCCGCCCTTAACTTTATAAGAATATTAAGAAAGCCATAAACGGCATTAGTAAACTGACCGTCTTTGGTAGTAAGAAGTTTTATACCATAAAAAGCTCTGTTGGCAATACTGTTGCCGTCAATCACAAGAAGTTTCATCACTTTACCTCTTTTCATTTTTCATCGTGTTTTATTGTATCACATTCCTTATCATATATCAATATTTTATCAAAGGTTTAGTTTTCAGCCCGAGGGGGTACGGACGGCTCCATACCCGAATAAAATTCGGGTCGACTACACTGTAGCCGTGAAATTGCCTTGCAATTTCAATGGAGCCGACGCGCCTAAACATTCCGACTATCGGACAAATAAAAAAACCGTCACTTTTAAAGTAACGGTTTAATAATATTATTCTTTTTCCTCTAAAAGCTTTTCAACAGCTGCAAGTTTAACACATATGCAAAGAAGCTTTGTTGCTGTGAGAAGCTCATCAACAGGAGGAAATGAGGGAGCAATTCTGATGTTCTGGTCTTTCGGATCAATACCGTAAGGGAATGTAGCACCAACTGTTGTAAGGGTAACACCTGCATCTCTGCAAAGCATATAAACCCTTCTTGCTGTACCTTCCATAACATCAAGTGAAATGAAGTAACCGCCCTTGGGATTAGTCCATGTTGCAACACCGTAACCGCCAAGCTGAGTCTTGAATTCATTAATAACAGCCTTAAACTTCGGTGCAAGAATGCTTCTGTGAAGACGCATATGGTTTTTGATACCCTTAACGTCTCTGTAGTATTTAACGTGTCTGAACTGATTAAGCTTATCATAACCGATAGTCTGAATGCTCATACGGCTGATAATCATATCTATATTTTTATCTGACGCAGCAAGCACAGCAACACCTGAACCGGGGAAGCTGATTTTTGAGGTTGAAGTAAACTCAATAACCATATCCTCATTGCCGTACTTCTTGAGCACATCAAAGATATTATCAAGGCTATCGCCCTCATCAGCAAGGTCGTGGATAATATAAGCATTATCCCAGATAATTCTGAAGTCCGAAGCTGCAGGCTTCATCTTTGCAATTCTTTCAACTGTTTCAGGACTATAAGTTACACCTGTAGGATTTGAATACTTGGGTACACAGAACATACCCTTGACCTTCGGGTCTTTGATAAGTTCTTCAACAGCATCCATATCAGGGCCGTAATCTGTCATATCAACGGGTATGAGCTTAATGCCGTAGTACTGAGCGATACTGAAGTGTCTGTCATAACCAGGGCAAGGACAAAGGAATTTTATTTCACCCTGATCCTTCCAGGGTTCAGCACCTGAACCTGTAAGCATACACTGTGTGATGTAGTCGAACATCATATTAAGGCTTGAGTTACCGCACACGATCACATTCTTTGTCGGCACCTTAAGGAGCTTTGCAAAAATCTCCTTACATTCGATAATACCTGTCAGCAAGCCGTAGTTTCTGTATTCAAGAGAATGATTACTTGCATCATCATCCCAGTCTCTTGATGTAATAGCATCAAGAAGTCCGTTTGAAACAGCAAGCTGATCTGCACCGGGCTTACCTCTTGACATATCAAGCTTAAGGCCCTGAGCTTTATATTCGTTATACTCTTTCACAAGCTGTGATTTAAGAGCATAGAGCTTTTCTTTATCGTAATTTTTGAGTTCCATTATTAAACCACCTTATTAGAAATCTGCTGAACCTGTTGTTCTGGGGAAGGGAAGCACGTCACGGATATTTGAAATACCTGTAAGGTACATTACAAGTCTTTCAAAACCAAGACCGAAGCCTGCGTGCTTTGTACCGCCGTACTTACGAAGATCAAGGTACCACCAGTAATCCTCTTCCT
>JAZQUF010000060.1:0-1997 GCA_045631165.1 Acutalibacteraceae bacterium | reverse complement strand
AGGAAGCATTACGGGAAAAGGATATCTGATGTTAAGATACTGTATGTGGTCATAGCCGTGCATCTGCACGCATGCAGGTACGGGAATTGATTCGCCGAGCATATCGTTTACATCAAAATCCTCAACATGGTCAAGCTGTTTTATCTGCCACACACCGTCAAAGGAGGTAAAGCGTGAGCTTGAACCTCTGTCAATAATGCTGTGCTTTGTCTTAACCGCATCATCTTCGGCAAAAGGAATGTAATAGCTTCTGTGAGGCATTGTGCCGATTCTGTCAAAACTTTGAAATTCTTTCATGATTTTCACCCTTATACATTAGCGTAAACGGAATCTTCATTGTTTGCCGTCATTTTCTTTTCCTTGCGAAGCTTATCGTTTGCCTTTTCCACATTCAGCTTAGTCAGCAAGAAAGTTACAAGTGCGCAGAAAATTGCGGGTAACCATAAGTACATAACATTCAGCATTGAGATAACGGAGTCAGGTTGAGTTGCTACACCGCCTTCAATGAAGCCTGCAGCAGCCAGTAACCAACCGGAGATTGCAGTACCTAAACCACCGCCAATCTTGACGCCGAGAGAAGTGCAGGAGTACATAGTACCATCGATACGCTTACCGGTAGTCAGATGAGTATAGTCGGAGGCGGCAGCTATAACTGCATTAAGGTCACCCTGTAAGGGGCACATACCAAGAGAAGCAATAGCAGTGAAGGCAAGCATCATAGGAACACTGCCCATATAAGCGGCTACAATCACCATAATTCTTGCAATGGTAGCAAGTGCATAGCCTCTGTAATTTATTTTGTACATACCGCCTAACTTTGCAATGAGTATAGGAACAAGCAGTAAGCCGATAATCATAGGTACATTCAATGCTGTAGCGAAATCACCCATCAGGTCTGCATCGCCTAAAACATATGTCATATAATATGTGCCTACACCGGTGAAAGCACTATAAAGCTGGGTAAGAAGATAAACGCCAAGGATAAGTAAGTAGAATTTGTTTTTGATAAGAAGACCGGCAGCTTCTCTCAGTGTATACTTTTCTGTGGGAGCAGCAGAATCTTTCTTTGTTTCATTTTCGTCCTCAGGAAGCTCCTTCAAGGAGAGAGAAGATATAGTGTTGGTGATGATACCGATGATAACATAAATCAGAGCAACAATTCTCCATGCAGAAGCGGTATTGCCGAAGTGCTCAACGAGACCGAAGGTAACAGCCTGGATGATAGTGCTTGTGGTGAATGCGAAAACGAAACGGAAAGAGCCAAGCTGAACACGTTCGTTCTCATTCTTGGTAACAAGAGCAGTCAGTGCAGAGTATGCAATGTTATTTGCAGTATAGAATCCGGCGTTAAGCATTACATAGAAGATGAAGAAGAAGGCGTACTTTGCAACCATACCCCATGATGTGGGAATGGCGAATACTGCAAACAGGCAGAGACCGCAGCCGAAATAAGCCCACAGCATCCAGGGACGGGCCTTACCCATCTTGGTATGAGTCTTAACAATAAGTGAGCCGAAAATAATATCGGATATACCGTCGAAAATTTTGGCAACTGCCATCAGGGTGCCGACAATACCGGGATTAAGACCTACGGTATCAGTCAGATAAATCATTACAAAGAAGGTCAGGAATGCATACACCACATTACCTGCAATGTCACCGGACCCGTAGCCCACTTTGTGATACCATTTTAAATACTTTTTCTGTTCCATATTTTTTCTCCTTGTCTTTGTTTTTTACGCTTTTTGCGTTTGCAACTTTATTTTGCAGTTTCATTATACAATCGACAATTTACAATTTCAATAAATAAAATTAACCAAAATATGCACAAAATCACTTCGCTCAAGGTTGAAAATATGTACATTTTACTGTATAATATATACATTATCACATAAGGAGTGTATTTTATGTATATAAACGTAGCTTATGTTGACGATGAAAACCCTAATCTTGAAGATTTAACCGTGCCCATAAGAGTAAACAACTGCGGTTATTAC
>JAZQUF010000059.1:0-12858 GCA_045631165.1 Acutalibacteraceae bacterium | reverse complement strand
TTTCATCCTTTGTCACAAGTCCGCCTGCAGCTCCCGACGGCCATCTGTCCTCATCATATAACCAGGCAAGCATTTCTTCCTTCTTAGCCTTATCAACTGCGTCTTTCATAAGCTCCATATATTCTTCACTGAGGTACTCATTTTCAAGGCCTGTTCTTACATGAAGATGAAAACCGCCAAGTCCCATTTCCTTGAATATATCAATCTGACGGCACAGTTCTTCTTTTGTCAGGTGTGAATTAAGAGCCCAGAAGGGTGTTCCTCTGTATTCCGAAGTAGGATTTATGAAAAGCTCTTTTTTCAGAGATTTTTCAACATTCTTTTTGTATAACATACTTATCACCTTTCACGATGTGATCTTATTTCAGAATAAATTCGGCATTATTGTCTGAAAAGCCTTTATTGTTTCCGATGGTATTAAGAAGCATATTTCTCAGCTCAATCTTTTCTCCGTTTTTGCTGAGCTTAGGTTCAAGCTTTTTAAGCACAAATGAAAATCTGCTGAGTATACCGGCAAAAAAGTTATAACCAGGTGTACCCTCAACATATGGCATATCACCCGAGAATATGCTTACAGCGACTTCTCCCACAAAATCTGAAAACTTTTTCTTATCAAACTTTTTATCTTTTTTTATGCAGAGCAGACGCTTGAAACCGCCAACCGTAATAGTATCAAATTTTTTTCTTGCAAAAGACTTTAAATGTTTTACTATTCCGTTTCCGCCGCCTAAAGCACCTCTGATTCTCGCTATAACAGAGCCTGCAAAATGATTATCGAAATATTCCTGAGGTGTAAGACCCTTCAGATCCCAACCGAAATCTTCAACGCTGAGAGTTTCAACCTTGAGAAACGAGCTTTCATCTATAGTGATTTTTCTGTATTTTGCAGGACTGCCTACAAGAGCTGAGGTACAAACATCAATAAGTCTGTTACCTTTTTCCGAATAAAATTCATTTATGCTTTGTATATGCATATGACCTGTTAAAACAAGCTCAACACCGTTATCTGCAAGGAATGATGCAACCTTTCTCCAATCCTTGATTTTAGCATCACCCACCAGATCAAAAACAGGCACAGACGGAATAACGGGATAATGACACATTGCAAAAACCGAGCAGTTATCTTCTTTTGCCTTATCAAGCTGCTGCTTCACCCAATCCATAAGTCTGTCATCCATTGTACCCTTAGGCTGATTTTTACTGTCACAGTGTATAGCGAGCATCCTGACACCATCAGCAATTTCTGCCATATAAGAGTGTGTCGGCTCGTCAAAAGCTATAGCATCGCCATAACCGAAATCGCGATACATCTCACAAAGCTCATTATAATCTGTACCCTCTACAGGCGCGCGACCCTCACCCTTTAAAACATAAGCACTATCATTATAATCGTGACCTGCGGTTATAACATAGATTTTTTTGCCGTTATCCTTGAGCCGGTTAAGCTCTTTGATAAAACCATCGTGGCTTTCCTTCTCACCGTTTTTTACAAGATCACCGGGAAGAAGAACAATATCTGTTTCCTTATCCTGAATAATTCTGTCAAATACAGAGCTGATAATATCACCGCTCTCTTTAACAAAATACTGTTCGGTGACCATATTTTTTTCAAAAGCCTCTCCACCGGGTTCCAATACATTATTCAGATAGTGTGTATCTGTTACAAGATAAAAACTTATAGGCTTCATATTTTTCTCCTTATGTCACTGTTTTTATTTATTCTCCAAGCAAGGAACAAAAATCAATATATGTACCTGCTGTCCACCCCATCATATCAGGAGTTTTGTATTCTTTGTTATGGGAAACATCACCTGTTGTCACATCATATTTTTCCCATAATTTTCCTGTTTCTTCAAAGACCTTTTCTACTAGACGCTTATATTTTTCTGCTATGCGAAGTGCATCTTCACGATATCCGTAACGCAAAAGTCCGTGAACAACAATATACTGAAGGCAAGCCCATCCATTCGGATAATCCCACTGCAGGCCGTATAAATCTTCTCTTTTTTCACAACAGGCAACACCGAATTCAGCTTCTATTGCATCTAGTAATTTCACCGTGCGTTCAGCCTGTTCTTCAGTGCATACACCCGTAAACAACGGATAAAACTGAGCGACCGATATCACATCCGACTGTTTACCCGTTTCAAAATTATAATCGAAAAAAGCACCCGGGGTATTATTCCATAAAAGCTTTGTCATATGATTCCGTCTTTGCTCTGCTTTTTCCATCCATATTGCTTCGCATCCGTTTTTAAGCTCAGCAGAAAAAAATGCCATATCTGTTTCTAACCCAAAAAGCAAGGAATTCAAATCCGTCCAGGCATAATTATAACAATCAAGACCCATACGGCTGTTACAATCCCAACCGCTTTCCGCAAAGGAATACATAGCCTTACCATAACTCTCAGCAACAGCTTCGTCATCAGGCTTTTCAATATTGAAGCGTCTGCATAAAAGTCCGCTGAAATCAATCAGGTCCCCCTTAGAAAACCTTCCGTAATACCGGTTAAGACCGCAAGGTGTCTGTCTTTCATTTTCCCAGAATTCATGTTCTTTTTCAAGAGCCTTAAAGCATTCACCAAGCCACTGAACATCTTCTGTTTTTTCATAAATGCAACGAACCATCTGAGACAGAAACGGTGGCTGCGAGCGAGAAAGATAAAATGTGCGGTTTCCGTTGGGCATAAAGCCGAATTTATTTATCAGATAGCACATATTATCCACATTATTTTTAGCTTGTGACAAGCGCCCTGATTTAATCAGACCCACATTTGTAAAATAAACATCCCAATAATACATCTCCTGGAATGCACCTTCACAACAGGGCACAGTATACGGATACGGCAAACCGATCAATGTGTCATTATCTTCTGTAAAGAAACGAATCGTATTATCCCAATTAGACCCGATATATTCCCTTACATTCATAATTACATCCTCCGCAAACAATTATTTATCGAATTGATTATATATTCAGAAAATCTTTTCTGTACTTCACACCGAAGAATTCTGCAAGCTCAACCATTTCTTCATCCTTAATGGTATTTACTCTCGGCAAATGTGCAGTCAGCATATAAATCTGAGCGGCCTTTTCAACAGTTTCAATAAGTCCGAAGGTCTCATCCATAGTTTTGCCTGCACCATAAATGCCGTGCATACCCCAGACAACGAGTCTGAACTCTTCCATTTTCTCAGCAGTTGCTTCTCCGATTTTGTTGGTACCGCAGAGCATCCATGGAAGCACACCTACACCGTCAGGGAAAACCACAATACATTCGGTACACATTTCCCAAAGAGTGTGAGTGAATTTCTTTTCCTCAAGCTCGTGAACATAGTTCATAGCAAGAGTATGTGTAGGATGAGTGTGCATAATTACTCTGTTTTCAGAGTCAACCTTAAGTCTTGCCATATGGCTCATAAGGTGGGCGGGAAGCTCACTTGTAAACTTACTGCCGTCCTTATAACCCCAGAGGAGCTCGGCTGTTGTGCCATCCTTTGCTATGCGGATAATGCCGAGGTTTGTTTCGGGGTCAGTCTCAACATTCTTGAAATACTTACCTGTACCCGTAACAATGAAAATCTTGCCGATAAGATCGGTCGCATCAAAACCTGTAGGGATTGTACGTATAACATTCTCAAGGTTAAGATATTCCTTCACTTCGTCTTCTTCGAGCATATAACTGATGTTGCCGCCGTTTCTTTCATCCCAACCGAGACGGTACATATTAGCGGTGGTCTTTTTCATTTCCTCCACAAAGGGAGCTGTCATAATATCTTTCATATTCTTTTTACCAATACTTCCTGTTCATATTTTTTCACTTCTGCGAGATAATCGCCGGGGGTGTTTTCTCTTTTAAGATATTCATTCCATATATCGCCGAAGGGAGCTGTTTTCATCTCTTCCATAAGATACATAAGCTCAGTGAAGTTGCTTTCGCTTTGCAATTTCTTAAGCTTTTCATCGGGCTGTAAAAGTGCAAACAGCAATGCCTTCTGCACACTTCTGACACCTGTTACCCAGGCAGAAATACGGTTGACAGATGCATCAAAGTAATCCGTTGCAATAAACACTCTGCCCAGGGCATCGTTCCTTACAATTTCTTTTGCGATCTCCTTTGTTTCATCGTCAAAAATCACTACATGGTCGCTGTCCCAACGGATAGCTCTTGTGATGTGAAGAGCTATCTTTTCGTTGAAGAGAAGAAGCGATGAAATCTTGTCACTGACAACTTCTGTAGGATGATAGTGTCCGTTATCCATAAGAGGTGTAATACCCTTGTAATCGGAATAGGAAAGGCAGAATTCTGCTGAGCCTACGGTGTAGCTTTCAAGACCGATGCCAAAAACCTTTGATTCAAGAGTAACGAAAACCTTCTTTTTATCATAAGGTGTATCAAGAATTTCGTCAAGACTTTTTTTGAATCTCGCTCTAGGTGAAAGTCTGTCAGCAGGAATATCCTTATAGCCGTCAGGAATCCAGATATTCATAACACAGGGTATTCCCGTTTCTTCTGCGAAGTACTCAGCAATTTTAATGCAGGCCTTGCCGTGATTAACCCAATATTTGCGCACTTCTTCATCGGGTGAAGAAAGAGTAAGATTATCCTTTACCATAGGGTGTGAAAAGAATGTGGGGTTAAAGTCGATGCCCATATTTCTTTCCTTGGCGAAGTCAACCCACTTGCTGAAATGCTTGGGCTCTATCTTATCTCTGCCTACAATTTCGCCGTCTTCAAATATTGCATAGCAGGCGTGAAGGTTGAGCTTCTTTTTGCCGGGCATAAGAGAAAATGCTTTGTCGTAATCTGCCATAAGCTCATCGGGCGTCCTTGCCTTACCGGGATAGTTACCTGTAGTCTGAATCCCGCCCGAAAGAGCCTCCTTGCTGTCAAAGCCGACTACATCGTCACCCTGCCAGCAATGAACGGAAATACAGACATTTTTCAGGGCTTCAATCGCTTTTTCCGTGTCTATTCCGTATCGTGCATATATTTCTTTAGCTTCGTTATATCTGCTCATTATTCTGCCTCCTTTATTTCAAAGGTTTCTTTTATTATTTCTCTCGCCTGAGTGAGAGTTATTTTTTTATCATACATAATCTGCGAAATCAGATTACCCGTTGCTGTAGCCTCCATAAGACCTGTAAAGACTTTCTTTCCCGTGTACTCTGCCGTAAGCTTATTGAGATATTTATCTTTACTCCCTCCCCCTACAATGTGAATAGCCTTGATATCTTTGCCGCTGATATCTTCGATTTCACATACGGCTTTTCTGTAAGAATCAGCAAGTGAGTGATAAACACTCGAAAGCACATCACCAAGAGGTAAATCAGGCTTGCCAAGGTAATTCCGCACAGCTTCAATCATATTTTCAGGTGCAAGAAAAACATTATCGTTGGGATCTATTTTTTCTTTGAAAGAGCTTTCTGCAGCAAGATTCATCATCTCGTCGTAGCTCAGCTCCTTGTTTATATTTCTGCGAATATTCTGAAACAGCCACATACCCATAATATTTTTAAGGAAACGGAAACGATATTCTATTCCGCCCTCATTGGCAAAATTGGCTTTTTGTGCCTTTTCGCTGAGCACAGCTTCAGCATTTTCAGTACCGATAAGACTCCAAGTGCCGGAGGATATATAAACGCTTTCATCATCTATGGGACACGCTGCAACTGCCGATGCAGTATCGTGAGAGGGTGCGAGAATAACCGTACTGTCAAAGCCGACTTCGTTTTTTACCTCCTCAGCAAAGCTACCTGCAACGGTGCCGGGCACGGAAAGAGGGCGAAAAATGTCTTCGGGTAAACCGAGCTTATCAAGAATATATTTATCCCATTGCTTGCTTTCAGCATTTACCAGGTTGCTTGTTGTCGCTTCTGTGTATTCGTTATGCATTTCGCCCGTCAGTTTAAAGGACAGATATTCCGGCATCATAAGGAAATGCTTTGCTTTTTCGAGCTTTCCGCTGAGTTTATCCGCATAAAGCTGATAAATCGTGTTGAAGTTCTGCTTCTGTATACCTGTGCGTGAGTAAAGCTCCGCTTGTGAGATGAGCTCAGCGACAGCCTTTGAGCTCTCCTCTGTTCTGCCGTCACGATAGGCCACAGCAGGAAGTATTTCTTTTTTGTTTTCATCAAGCAGAACATAGTCAACGCCCCAGGTGTCTATAGCAACAGTTTTCGGTATTTTGCCAATAGCCTTACATTTTGCGATACCTGCTTTCACCTCACTGAAAAGATTTTCTATATCCCAGATGAGTGTGCCGTTTTCGTTTTTTATGTTGTTGTCAAAGCGGTAGATTTCTTCAAGACAGAGCCTATCATTTTCAATATAGCCTAAAATGTGTCTACCCGAAGAAGCACCTATGTCTATTGCTAAATAATATGTTTTCATTTGTGTACCACCCTGATTTCAATAATCGTTACATTAATACATTATAATAATACCACCTTTTATACGTTTTTTAAAGGTCCTTATTTGTTTTAAAAAGTGTCCTTATTTGTATTGATTTTTTTAAAGTGAAAATGTATAATCGAACAGAGGTGGTTATATGATAAACCGTGAAATTCTCAAAGAATTGATTCCCGTAACTGATGAGGAGCAGGCAATCCTCGACGGAAGAAGCACCGTAGACAGCAGTATTTATACAGAAAACGATGACAATATCATCAGCGCAAAAAAGCTTCTGAAAGACGGAAAGCTTATAACAATCAGAACGCATACAAGATTTATTCATTTCCCGGAACACACTCACGATTTTGTTGAGGTGGTTTATATGTGTTCAGGAAAGACAACACATATTATCAACGGAAAACGCATTGACCTTTTTGAGGGTGAACTGCTTTTTCTCGGACAAAATGCGAAACAGGAAATCCTTCCGGCTTCAGGCAACGACATCGCAGTAAACTTTATTGTTCTTCCTCAGTTTTTCAACAAAACACTTGAAATGCTCGGAGCAGAAGAAACACCCCTTAAAAAGTTTCTCATTGAAGCTTTATTTAAAGAAGAAAACCTTGGTTATCTTCACTTTAAGGTTTCTGATGTCCTCCCCGTACAGAACCTTGTTGAAAATCTTTTATGGACACTTGTCAGCAATATGCCCAACAAGAGAAATATAAACCAAATGACTATGGGACTTCTTTTTATGCAACTACTCAACCACACCGACAAGCTGGCATATCAATCAAAGGAAGAAGCAGCAATGCTTCAGATTTTTGAATATATTGAAAAAAATTACAAAAACAGCAGTCTTACCGAAGCAGCAAAACTGCTGCATTACGATTTCTATTGGCTCAGTCACGAAATCAAAAATCAGACCGGGAAAACCTATACCGAGCTTTTGCAGGATAAACGACTTTCTCAGGCGGCATATCTGCTCAAAAACACAAAGATCGGCATTGATGAAATTTCCAAGGCTGTAGGATATGAAAACAAGAGTTATTTCCACAGATTATTCGCCAAGCATTTCGGCATGAGCCCTAAGAAATTCAGAGACGGTTGTATTTCCCGTTTAAGTTTGATATAACCCGAAACATAACAGAACCTCCTGCAGCAGCTTAAATTCTGCCACAGGAGGTGTTTTTTTATATGTATGCCTTATTTACGGCCCTTTGCTATTTTTCTTGACAGGTACCTCTGCCCTTTATTTATTCAGCATCGGCATTTCTGTCATTCCTCATTTTTATACTGTTCTACCAATGCATTAAATTGAGCAATATGCTTATCCAAACGCTTCTGGTGTTGCGGCAAATCAAGCCCCGGTTTTCTGAACCCGCAAACTCTCACATCATTCAGTAACGCATCTTCCTTATTAAATGCACAAAGACATTTTCCAGATAAGTTTGGATACTTAGCAACAATCCACGCAATCTCTTCTGTTGTTAGCATACCCGCATCAAAATCAAATCTTTGTAATGTCGGCATACATTTTAGTGCATCCATACTTTTATTGGTTAACCGAATATTGTTCAACCACAAATATTTTAATGCAGGCATTCCGGAAAAGCATTCCAAAGATTCCATTGGATAATTTTCAAAAATGCTACCCGAAAAAAATACATTCTCCATAACTGTCGAAGTTTTCAAAAGTTCAGGTCTAAAAGTTAACTTTTTAGAATCACTGACACTGATTGTTTTCAAAGAATTGTTATGGCTAAAATTCCAAAGTTTATCCGCTCTGATGTTCCAGTAAATATCAACCTCTTCGAGATTAACCAAGTCTTCAAGCGGAGAATAATCTTGTATCAATTGACATTTAAAGAAAGATAAATAACGGTAAGCTTTTCCGTAATGTTGCACAAAGTATTCCAGACTTTGCTGATTCATGCCGCAAATCTCCAAGATTTCCGTGTTTTTACCTTTTGACATTTCATAATCTACATCATCAGGCGACATACAACAAGGTGAAAATTCGTCGCCTTTTATACTTTCCGGTCGTGAAATATATAATCTTTTCGGCTCATCACTCACATGAATAAAAAATTCTTCATTTTGACTCATATATTCACTCTCCTTTTATATTACTGCAATTATACATCAATAGCTTTTAAAAAGTCAATGCGTTTGCCCGAAGGGCGACATCGTTTACACCGCAAGGTGTAACATCGTTGATGCGTAGCATCACATCGTTTTTGACGAAGTCAAAACTTCGTTTTGTGTCCGCAAGGGATAACGAAGTTGACAGCAGGCTGTCAAACGGAGTACTCGCTACGCTCGTAACGGAGTTATGTCCTGCGGACATAAACACAAAAAATAAAAGCAAGTCTTTCGACTCGCTTTATTTTTTGGCAATACGTCGCATTTTAGAACCGCCTTATGTAACAGCAACCGCCGAGGATTTCTCCCCGGCGGTAAGTTATTTATTCAGTTATATTAATAATGAGCTGCACCGCATTCACATACGGGATTCATTCTGAACAGCTTCCAGAAAATCTTAATAATCTTCCAGAAGATGCTTGAAATACCTGTTCTATGACAGATATGACTACAGTCATCAGGTGTGTCAACAAGCTTTGAGCCTTCGTCTGTTACAGTGTTTGTAGCAGAGCAAAGTATGCATGTAGCTGTCTTTGTACCGTCTTTGCTTTCTGTTGCATCATTGTTTGAAACATATTCACCGAACAAGTGACCTGTTGCTTCAATTTTCTCTGAACCTACAATTGTGTTACAGTCAGAGCAGAAAAGTGTCTTTTCACCGTCAAGTGTGCAGGTAGGTGTAGTTGTGGTTACTGCAGTAGTTACACCGTGGCCTTTAGCGGGAATAACTTCAGAGCTGCAGGTAACTCTGCAAGCAGAACAGGTTGAGTATTTGCGACCGTCTACGGTGCAGGTTGCGGGCTCGATAATCTCAACAGGTAAATGACCTGCCTTAGGAAGCACCTCAACAGCCATACGCTTGCCGCAGGTGAGACAGTATTTGCATCTTTCACCTGCGCTTACACAGGTCGATGTAAAGCTTGTCACCCATGAGCCTTCACGGCAGATGTGGTTATCACCTGTGTCGGTAACGGAAAGCTTAAGAATTGCGGTCATATCAAGATCATCGTTTGTAATGTAGGTCTTTCTGTCAACCGTCTTGGTATAAAACTCCTCGTCAATATCAAATCTGAGATAGTATTCACCGAGCTCATGAGCCTCGATTACCTGAGTTGAGGGAGTAGATGTAACAGCAATACCCTTTCCTTCTTCGAATGCAGGAATATCATTACCGTCTTCATCGCAAAGGTGCCATGTACCCATAGTGGGACGGAAGCCGTAATAAGGCTGATCAAATTTGTTAAGACCGACAACATTTATCGTATTGAGGTCAAGGTCACCGCCGATTGCAAGGTTATATGTACCATCACCTTCAAATCTTACTTTCTTAAGGTCATACATGGGATAAATTTCAGTAAGCTCAGTGTTGTAGGAGTCGGTTTTAAATGTCATCTTTCCGCCCATAGCAGACATAGGTCTGAAAACACTTAATAAATTACTACAATAATCTAAATCCTCCGTGTCGTCCAGCTTACTCCAATCGAGATATGTAATCTTTTTCGGGGGATTACCGTCGTTCTGATCTTCATACTGGCCGTATGTGCCACCGTAGGAAAGCTCGAATGACTTGGATTTTTCCTTAACACGGTTTGCAAGGTTATCTACAGCATTGAGACCGCCTTCTTTTAAATTAGAGCCGAAGTTTGTGAAAATGCTGCCCTGGTCATAGTTTGTAATGCTCCATGAGCCTGTACCGGTATCCTGAATATACTGTGCGTTTACACCGAACACAGCGACCTTATAAGTTAAATAAACAGGACAATCATATTCTACGGACTGCTCTGTTTTGCTCATAGTCTGCTTGATACCAATCTCTGTATAAGGAGGAAGGGTAACGCTAGCTGAGCTGGATGTTGAAATTGTTTCAGAAACGGATTTGTCTTCTGTATAAGCTGTTGAAATAGCCTGTGAAGCTGAAAATCCGACCTCTACAGAAACCTCCAGGACATCCTTAATCGGTGTATAATTAACACCTGCTGATACTGATTCAGTAAATGAATAGCTATCGGATTCACTGAAGCTGTTAGATACAGAATTGGTTACAGATCTGTCTGAAGATGCGCTGACAGATGCAGATGTGCTTGTGGGATTCTGAATATAGGTGATTGTCGATATACCATCGCTGTCATCTGTATAAGTAACACCCGGGGCATTGTGTTCGAATGCATCTTTTATAGAATCATAATTATCAGCTGCAGAAATATACTTAAGATTTTCATCAATTATAGGAGTCAGCTCGAAGTCATAAAAAACAATACCAAAGGTCGAAAAAAGTCTTTCCGTAGTAAGCCAATAATTGTACTGACTGGTGACAATATTAGCAAGAACAATCTCATTATCATCATTCTTGAAAAGCTCAAAGCCTTCTTTGTCACCGACGCAAAAATCAAGCACAACTTCGCTGAATGCTTCCGCATCATCTTCTTCGCCGCAACAGTCAATAATCTGCTCAAGCATTACATCTTGTACCATACTCAGAGATGAGTATGACTGAAGACCTGTACTTCTTACACAGTCATTTTCAGACTTACCTTTAGAATAAGGATCTTCAGAGCCTAATCTGAAAGCTACGTCAACAGCGGCATTGCTGTCGTCTTCTGCATCAGGACCAAAGTAGGAGTTGAAATTTTTACCGTAGTCCCACTGCCATCCGTAGCCGCGACCGGCAGTCTTGAATACGTTTGCAGCAACTTCACCCCAATATCCGAGCGGTGTATTAAATTCAGGACCATTTTCCGGCTTTGTGGTAAGCGCTTTTTTATAGAACTCACCGGCACTCAGATCTTCAACTGCACCGCCGTTACCCTCAAAGATATCATAAAAATAAGCGTCTTCAACATCAACATAGATACTCTTAATACCTACTCTGTTGCCGGCCTCATCGTAAACAACATCAATTTCAGCTTTTGCAGGAATACTTTTTGTGTCTGTTGCACCGCAACCGAAGTGGCATTCAGCCACTGCAGTACCTGGCTTTTTGGTGGTAGGTTCAGTTATTATCCTATAAACATTGAAGGCATGTCCCGACGCTTCGCCGAAATATTCGTTGCAAACGGTACATTTATAGCCCTTGCAGGTATGGTAAGTTCCTGTGTGGTCCCCAATCGCATCGCTTAAAAGCTCACCGCAAATGGTACATTTATGGCCCTGACAGTTAGGAGTACCTTCGTGCTGATGGACTAAAACATTATTTGAGCGTTCAGAAGTACCATCAGAGAAGGCTACTTCACAATAATATCTAGTACCTTCTTTAATTTTAGTAGTGTCGAGCTGCGCTGATGTTTCGCCATCCATAGCCACTCCGCCTTCTATCCATGCTCTTAAGGTTATTTCTTCTTCTGATTCTACTGGTTCTACACAAAGCACCCATTCACCGCTTTTAACCTTACATGTAGCTGTATTACCGTCAGGAGTAATTTCGATAACATCTCCACTATCATTAGAATCCAGATATACCTCGTCTATATTATCTGATGAGAATTGAATGGTTAAGGTTTCATCATCTTCAAAGGTTATACTGAAGTACTTCAAAGTATCGGTTACTGGGCCCAGCACAGGGACCGAAGGCGTCCAGCCTGTTTCCACGTCATAGCTAGACTTGGTATAATATATAGGAGATGGTTGGACAGGAGATGCACAAGTGTCATCTATTTCATAAGCGTCTGCTGTCATCTCGTACCACTGATATGTAGCATTTGCGTCGTTGGTTTCAACGTAATATTCATCAACGGTAGGCTGATGTGAGATTTTATAAAAGTAGCTTTCCGCACTTTCCGCAAAGGCAAAGGGTACACTCGTCACAATCATCAGAATTGCAAGAATGATTGATAATATTTTTTTCATAAAGTTTAATCTCCTTTACTAATTTTTTAGAATCTTCATATTAAAAGTCGGGAATTATCCTTTTAATACAAAACTCACATTAACATTATACACATAGGTTCTTACAAACTGCTTACAAATAAGGCTTAATTTTAAAAAATCAGGCATCCGAGAATTTTCTCAGATGCCCTACAGTTCAATAATTATAATTCCTATTTGTAGAGATAATTATATCACAACCCAACCAAAAATGCTACCATTACGGATTGCTAAACTTTATTCATTCACAATCGCAATCTTAATAACACCGTCAATGTCACGAATAGGAAATCCTTATGACAATGCAAGGGCAGAAAACTTTTTCTCAACACTAAAGACAGAGTATATTTACAGAACAAAGTTGCAAACCTATGAGGAGGCTCGTCTCCTCATAGGTCAATACATCCATTTTTTACAACAATGAACGATTACAACCAAAAACAAAACTGACTCCGCTTGA
>JAZQUF010000058.1:0-43410 GCA_045631165.1 Acutalibacteraceae bacterium | reverse complement strand
ATTGAACCTACGAATACACCGTGGTTCCAGTCACGTGACTGATATACGAGGGGAGCAAGCTTAGCACGACGGCCGCCGAATACGATAGCTGATACGGGTACACCGTTGGGATTTTCGAACTCGCTGCTGATGCAGGGGCAGTTCTTAGCGGGAGCTGTGAAACGGCTGTTGGGGTGAGCACCCTTGATTTCGTCAACCTTGCCGTTCCAGGGCTTACCTGTCCATTCAAGTGCGTTCTCGGGAGGATTCTTGTCGAGACCTTCCCACCAAACTGTATCGTTGTCGAGATTGTAAGCAACGTTTGTGAAGATTGTGCCTTCCTTTGTTGAAAGAAGAGCGTTGGGGTTTGACTTCATGTTGGTACCGGGAGCAACACCGAAGAAGCCGTTTTCAGGGTTGATAGCATAGAGTCTGCCGTCTTCACCCTTACGGATCCAAGCGATATCGTCACCTACGCACCATACCTTGTAGCCCTTGTTTTTGTATCCCTCGGGAGGAATGAGCATTGCAAGGTTTGTCTTACCGCAAGCTGAGGGGAATGCAGCACAGATGTATCTGATTTCACCGTCGGGCTTTTCGATACCGAGGATGAGCATGTGCTCAGCCATCCAGCCTTCCTGACGGCCCTGGTTTGATGCAATACGAAGAGCGAAGCACTTCTTACCGAGAAGTACGTTTCCGCCGTAACCTGAGTTAACTGAGATAATTGTGTTGTCCTGGGGGAACTGGCAGATGTATCTCTTTTCTTCGTCGATTTCGCAACGGCAGTGGAGACCACGTACCCAGTCGTTGCTGTCGCCGAGAGCTTCAAGCACATTGAAGCCAACTCTTGTCATAATAGCCATGTTGAGTACAACATAGATTGAGTCTGTAAGTTCGATACCAGCCTTTGAGAACTTTGAACCTACGGGGCCCATTGAATAGGGAATTACGTAAGCTGTTCTGCCCTTGTAGCTGTCCTTAGCAATGCTGTAAAGCATTTCATAAGCTTCAGCGGGATCCATCCAGTTATTTGTGGGGCCTGCTTCTTCCTTTGTGGGAGCACAGATGAATGTTCTGCCTTCAACACGAGCAACGTCGTTTACAGCAGTTCTGTGATAGTAACAACCGGGAAGGAGTTCCTCATTGAGTTTGATCATTTCGCCTGTAGCGCAAGCTTCTGCTCTGAGAGCTTCAAGCTGTTCTTCTGAGCCGTCGATCCATACAACTTTGTCGGGATTAACAAGATTGAGTTTGTCTTCGAGCCAAGCAAGAACGCTGGGGTTCTTTGTGGGTGCATTGTTAAGCATAGTTAAATCTTCCTTTCGTGAATGGTTTATACTAAGTAGTCGAAAATTTGCTCCTTGTACTCCATACTACTTTATTCTATGTTATTATACTTATTTTTAATCGTTTTTGCAAGAGATAGAGCATACAATATACAATATTTTTACATATATTTTTTATATACTTTTCACATTAAAAAAACGCCTTACCATAAAGGTAAGGCAGTTTCATAAAATGTTTTATCAATTCAGGTTTAATAATGAGCCGCTCCGCACTTGCAAATCTCATTTAATCCAAAAATTTTCCAGAACAATGTAAATATCTTTGTCATAACCTTTGCGACTGTTCCATTATTGTGACAGAAGTGATTACAGGTCTTTCCATCTGCAGTATAATAGAGCTTGCAGTTGAGGCAGAACTTTGTGCCTTCATCGTCATATTCAAAATCGTGATCTGTTGCAGGTACGTATTTCTGATCAACAAAATACTTACATACCATACAATATTTTTTGTCTGTCCAACCGTTCAGTTCACAGGTGCTTTGACTTGGTTCGTGATATTCTTTGCAATCTTTATCAGTACAAATAATATGATAATTCTTTTTATTTATAGTCTTATGTTCTTTTTCACAAGTTTTATCTGCACAAAGCTCATGAAGATCTGCATAAGGCTGTACCTTGTTGTACGAAGTAAACTGATGTGAAAGTGTTTCTTTCAGCGTTTCATTGCATAAACTACATGTATATGTTATCTGACTACATACAGATTCTGAAACAGCATACTTTACCTCACCTGCAATAAGGTCAACGTGCTCACCGGCTTCTACAGTTTTCTGGCTTACATAACTCTCGCAATTTTTACATTTTTTTCTGAGTGTTCCGCCAACTTCGCAGTTTCCAGTAATAAACTCCCATTTGCCTGTATCGTGCTCACCATAGTAGTATTCTATCTGTGGTTCCATATCACAATTATAGCAACCTCTCATTCTTCTGCCGCGTTCTGTACAAGTAGCTTTTATCGGGTATGTATCATCAACAACCCATTCCTCATAACTGTGTGTTTTGGGAAGAGTCTGCTGTTCTGTGTGACCGCATTTAGTACATTCTCTGGTCTTGTAACCATCCTCTGTGCAGGTAGGTCTTGTAACCTCCCATGGACCAACCACATGACCGGCTCTTTCAAAGGTCTTATATCCGTCAGGATGCTCTTCGCTATACTCAAACTCCACAAATGGTATTCTGCAATACTCACAGATTTTTGCAAGTATACCAAGACCATCTATAAGACCATCACCATCTTCGTCCTTTTCCGAACATGTTGCAGGCTTAACCACATGATATCCTGTGCTGATTCTGTGAGCATCAGGATCAACAGGGATTATTTCTTCTACATCATCGCCGCAGCCCTTACACTTATAAACTACCTTACCTGCAAGGCAGCATGTGGGCTCTGTGCGTGAAAATTCCACAAGCGTATCAACATATTTTCTGCTGTGCTTAGGTACCTCTCTTACAACGAATTTCTGACCATATGCAGCATCGCAATATGGACAATATGCTTTTTCAGTACCGACTGTTCTACAATCCGGCTTTGTTTCAACAGACCATGCACTTTCAGGAATATTATGATTTTCAAGATCAAATTCAATGTCTTCTTCAACAGTCTCTCCGCAAACATCGCAGATATTGGTTTTTATTCCGAGAGTTGCGCAGGTTGCAGGCTTTACTATCTTCCACTCTCTACTGAATTTATGTCCGAGAACCGGAACAGAGCCGTACTCTATATGTCTTGAGTCATATTTACATATTCTGAATGCATAACCCTCTTCTGAACATGTGGGCTCAACGAGTACCTCTTCTATCCAGGAGTGAGCTTCAGGATCAACGTTAATTACTACCTCAACATTTTTTTCACCACAAATTGTGCAGGTACCTTTTTTATATCCGTAATTACTACAGGTAGATGCATATGTTTTAGCATCCTCATCAAGAACATGTCCAATCCAGCCCTTATAATTATAACTCTTATTGTGTGTTTTACATTCTTTAAAAATGTAACCAAGAGCATTATCTGCGCAGGTACCATCGGGAGCCTCATATGTCCAATCAAGATAGTCGTGTGCCTTATCAGGAGAAATATCTACATAAACAAATTCACCGCAGTCTTCACAGATAACAATACCTTCACCGCCGTTTAGGCAATCAACAGTACCGACAGGTAAGGGATTGCTGCTGAAAACATGATTTTCAGGTATCGGATCAGTTTCTACAATTTTATAAGCCTTACAAACTGTACAGTATTCGTACTGAAGACCTTTTTTTGTACAAGTAGGATCTCTTTCAACTGAAACCTCGCCATCAAATGTGTGTACTACAGGGATTTCTTCAGTCACATGGGTTCCGCATACACTACATGTATTAGATCTTGAGCCATCTACACTTCTTGTTTCCTCGTGAACGTAATTTATAACTTCCCAATCATTGTCAAATGTATGCTCAACAGTATCAGTATAAACGATATCGGTTTTACCGCACTTACATATGGATTTACTGATACCGATAAGATCACAGGTTGCTTCTTTTTCAACAATTTCAGTTATATCCACATGATATGTGGGATCCTTCGGCAGATCTTCTACATATATATGAGGACAATCTTTTCCTTCATACGAGAAGATACACTCTCTGTACCTTTTACCTGTTTTCATACAGGTTGGTTTGTCCTCTTCTTCAATAATCCAGTCACCGTATATATGTTTATGGTCGCAAGGATAGTTTCCGTTGGCATTTTCATCTTCCTTCCAGTTGAAGGTTGTTGATGCTGCTGAAGCGCATAACGCCAAAAATACCATAAGGGTACATAAAAGGGCTACAAATACACCTTTTTTTATTCTTAAGCCTTTCATAAAATTACCTCCGAAATATTATTTTCTCATTTACACAGAGATATACAAGGTAATAATACCATTAAAATTATGAAGCGTCAACAGATGTTTTTAAATTTTATCACGAATTTACAAAAATCTCATTTTTTTCACAAAAAAAACCCTCGGATTTCTCCGAGGGAAAAAGCTATATTACTTTATTAATAGTGAGCTACATTGCATGAGCAAGTCTTGTTTATACCAAAGAGTTTCCAGAAAAATCTGAGAATCTTATAAATGATACCCGCAAATCCGCTCTTATGACAGCTGCAGTTGCAATCCTTTGAAGGTGAATCTGCTTCAAGCTTCTTGTCACAATCATCACACTTGCCATCGCCGTCTTCATCGATATGACCTGTCGGCTCAAGGTAGTACTCATCATAGTTTGCCATATACTGGCTGTAGGGACATCTCTTACACTCGAGATATTCTTCATGACCACCTGTTGAGCAGGTAGGTTCAACTCTTGCAACTGTCTTCATTGTGCTTACAAAGACAATCTTACCATTCTCGTTAATCTCCATTAATTCGGGGTGAACGTGTGTTGATTCAGCGCCTTCACTCTCCTGATATCTTGTATCAGCAGGAATTACTGCATCGCCTTTAGCACTACAGATTTCGCATACCTTATAACCGCGACCCTCTGCACTTACTGAAGCGTACTTTTCAATGTGAACTATGCTATTATCTTCGCTGTCGATGTAAACGATTTCATCATTATCAGTGATTGTATAACCACTTAAAATATCATTTTTACCATCATACTTGATCCATGTGTGTTTGCCCTCAGCCTTGATAAGATCCTTTATAGCATTGGAATAACCACCGAAATCTTCATCGTCCCAGCCTTCGGATTCATTGTTGAATACATCGCTGAAATTACACTTGCTACACTTCAGGTTAAGGTAACCATCATCCATACAAGTTGCTTCGACAACAGCTGAAATCTGCCAATTATGGTTTTCTGTTTCAGTCTTTGTATCCATCTCGCCACAGATTGTACATGTTGTTGCTGATGTTACACCTGTTGAGCAGTCGCCGCCAAGTCTTTCCCAGATTATTTCACCATTATCATCCATCAGCCAAGCGTGAGCTTCACTATTCTTGGCAACGCTTAAGGTTGTGTAATAATCACACTTGGTACAATACTTGATCTGGCGTCCTTCTGCACCACATGTAGGCTCCTTGATTTCGATCTCGAAATCTGCAGGCTTATTTGCCCAACCTGTAATGTCAAATGTATACTGGTCAATCATATCGTGGCCGGTTGCTGAACCTGCAATTGTGCGTGTTTCTTCGAAACCACAATCTTCAACCACACAAGTATTCTTTTCTGTAGCATCATCTGTACATGTTGCAGCATCCTTAATAACCCACTTGTCTTCATCAAATGAGTGGTCTGCCTTAGTACCATAAGCTGTGTTACAAACATCACAGACTGCCTCAGCCATACATGTTGCTGTGCCGCCTGAGCACTTCTTTGTTGATGTTTTATCAACGCGTCCGCATACTGAACACTTGTTAGCGTGAGTATTGTCACCGTTTGAAACTGCTTCATCCTTATGACCCTCAGCTTTTACAATGGCTGACTTCCACTCATCACCACATGCGTTACACTTATTGAGATCAAAACCATCTTCTGTACATGTTACTTTTTCTGTTGTTGTAGTAATGTCAGTAATAGCAAGTGCTGTTGAATGACCGCATACACATGTAAACTTATGGCTGTGAATGTTGTTTTCATCAACGCTGGTTTCAAGACTTTCGAATGCGCAAGGTTCACCGCCAACGATTACAAAGTCAAGACCGTCATACTCTACTTCATACTTAATATGTTCGCCATCTACAACAATACCAGTTGCTGTACAATCCTTGTTCAGACACTTTTGGCTATGATAGTTATAAACTGTATCACTTACATATGCACCGGTAAAGTTATGACCTGTAGCTTTATAAATCTTGTCTGCTGTAAGAGCACCTTCGTGGCAACGTGCACACTCACTATAAGATGCATGGCCATCTTCCTCACAATTTGCAGCCTTGGCACTTACAGTCTTTATGTCGTGGCCGAGTTTTTCAAATACTATATCTAAAATTTCAGATGTACCGTCTTCGTCTGCGAAGTTCTTTCCACAAACGGAGCAAGCATAATAGAGAGGATTACCGTCTGTGGTACAAGTAGCATCTTTAGCAGCATGCTCTGTCATTGTGTGACCAAGTGCATCACCGTATTCGAATGTAGCTGTATCCTGAGCACCGCAGACTGAACATGATTTGTAGTAAACAGCTTTAGCTGTACAAGTAGCTTCGCTTAATCGGTCATCTTCGTCAACAAGTTCTTCCATCTTGTGGCCGAGCTTATCGCCGTATTCGAATGTAGCTGTATCCTGCGCATCGCAGACTGAACATGATTTGTAGTAAACAGCAGCTGCTGTACAAGTAGCTTCGCTTACTCTGTTCTTAGCAGGGTCTGCCTCGTCAACACGATTTTCCATCGTATGACCTGCAGGAATGCCATTTACCCAATAGATTGATTCAAGGTTGTCTGCATATTTATCTTTTTCTGTTTCAGCGCTTACATTACAGTTATCGCAACGATACCAATAAGTTTCAGCTGCTGTACAGGTCTTTTCGCTTCTCTTATAAGCTTCATTGAGAACCTTAACCTCATTTACATAAGAATGACCTGTTGCATCTTTATAATCAGCATTCCATGTATAGTTACAAGCTGTACACTGATATGTTGTGTAGCCCTTTTCTGTACATGTTGCGGGCTCATAACCGAATGTAATTGCTGAGTCAACACAGTTGAGCTCTAATGTTTCTAAGCATTCCCAACCGTCAACATTCTCATTATCGCAAGATAATGTATGCGTACCGTCGTTATTGCATACAGGCTCTACCCAGTTGTGAACCAGTGCATCTGTAAAGTTTGTATTCCATTCATAATCGCACTTACAAGTCTGGATTGTGTAACCCTGTTCACCACACTTTGGAGCTACAACTTTAGAGGAAATTGATTCGCAAGCTTCGCTCTTTGTGTGTGCATTATTATATTCACAGGTGTAGATGTGCTGGCCTGCATTATCTTTATCAGCTACAGGAGGTAAACTCCACTTATGAGCATCTGCATCGAGTTCACCATGTGTATCTGCGCAAATATCACAAACTGCGAGAGCTGAGCAAGTAGCTGTACCACCTGTACAATCCTCTGTATCGTTTACTCTGTTTTCAACACCATAGATACGAGTTGTTGTACCGCAGAATTCGCAAAGGAATGCGTGAACATCGCCTGCGAGTTTTACAGCTGCACCATTGAAGCTGTGATCAGCCTTGTTACCGTAAGCAGTATTACACTTACCACATACTGCTTCAGCTGTACATGTAGCCTGACCGCCTGTGCAATCTTCACTATATGAGTATGTACATGCTGTACACTCTGCTTTATGTGTACCTGATGCAGTGTTTGTATATACGTATGAACAGTTTTCTCTTGCATTAACTACGCCTGCAAAACCGTAGTTGCCACATCCGTTTACACAAAGGTAGTTGTGGTAGCCATTGTTATATGTCTGCACCTCACCGCTGAAGTTATGACCCTTAGCATCTTTACCGATTACTGTGTAGCCGTGACCACAATCTGAACACTTATATTCAGTTCTTTCGGGAGTTGTACAAGTTTCATCGTAATGTGTTGGTGTATATGTACAATCATTTGTTTCTACTCTGCCACAGACAGTACATTCACGTGTCTGCTCACCTGCTGTTGTACCTGCAGCATCTGTTGATGTCCACTCAGTCCAAATGTGGTTTTCAGCTGCGGGAGTGTAACCACAAGCAGTACATGTATGGCTGTGAGTTACAGTGTTGTCTTTTGTCCATTCGCCATAAGTACAAGTATTTTCATTACCTGTTGCTGTACAGCCTGTGTTTGTACACTTCTGAACGTGTGTGCCGTTGTTGTTGGTTACATAAGCACCGTCAAACTTGTGGTTCCAAGCAGTGTCTGCCTTTGTCCATGTTGCGCCTGTCTTGCTTTCGCTTGATATGCCGCAAAGTGAACATTCTTTATAGTATACTTCGTTTTCTGTGCAGTTAGCTGCTGATTTGAGGTATTTTTCTGTATCTGTCCAGTTATGCTCTTTAGCTGTGCCTGTTGCTGTCTGTGTATCTGTTACATCACAACGATCACACTTAGCTGTCTTTGTACCGTCTTTTTCACACTCAGCATCATTGTTGTATACATAGTTTGTGAAGCTGTGGCCAAGCTGACCGATTGCTTCACCAGAAGCTACTATCTTATCACAATCATCACAGTATGTGTCACCTGTGTAACCGTCTTCAAGACATTCAGGATCCTTAGCGTTAATTGTGCTTGTGTTTTCGTGAACATCAGGAGCATAATCACCTGTTGTGGTCTTTGTCTGACCGCAAGGACATCTCCAGTTAATTGTACCCTGAGTTGAGCAGTTAGCATCTTCAGTTGTACCCTTGATGAAGTTATGTGCTACTCTTATTGTACCACCACAGTTTGTACTGGAGTAACGTGAACATCTCACTTCGTGAGTATCAGTGTCAGCTGCACCTGATGATGAATTCAATACAGCTGCCTGACCTTCAAAGTTATGACCGAGCTTGAGGTATCCAGCAATTTCTGTGCCGTCATATTCCTGGCTATTGAAGAAGACGTAACCACAAGTTGAGCAATACTTATCAACTATAGCGTTAGCTGTACAAGTTCTGTCTGATACAAAGCCATATTCTACTTTATGAGCATTGCTTGTGAAGATGGGATTAGTCTCTGTGTCGGCAGTAATGCTTGTTAATGTCTCATCCCACTTATCAAATTTGTATGAATAATTTTCGTCGGAAGCCTTTGTAGGAGTTACAGTGGGAAGTGTTGCAGCCTCACCGTCTTTAACCTGTGTGGTAAAAAGAACTGTACCATCACCGTTATAGAATGTTACTGTCCAGAGCTTAGTCCATGTAGCATAAACTGTTGTGCTTGCTGTAAGACCTTCAACTGATGTGATAGTTGTGCCGTCAGCTAATTCCCAACCGTCGAATACATAGCCGTCTCTTAAGGGATTCATAAGCTTATCGGTGTCGCCTAACTTGAAGGGTTCACGAACCTTTGCATAGTCTTTTGCATAAGCATCGTAATCAGCCTTCTTGTAGATACCGATGTTTGAATATGTAGCTGTACCTGACACACTGCCACAGATACCAAGACGAAGACCGATCTGAGTACAACCTGTAGGAACAGTAAATGTAATAGGTTTGCCGTCATATTTACCTATGTGAGTATTAGTTGTTGCTGTACCATTGTCTAATGCACCTGTCACACCACTACCTGTAGCGTCATAGAAGAATATAAATTGCTGATATGTGCCGTTAGTTGATGTTGCATCATAATCGAAGACATAAGTTTCACCGGCTGTAACGGGAATGTGGTACTGGTCTGAACCACCACCGTAGGTTGTGTAAGCATCGGATGAACCTGTTACTGCGATTGTACCTGCTTCAAGGTCAACCTTAAGGTCTGTTCCTTTGTCATTTACTTTGTTTGAATTTGTAGCTGCCCAATTTGCAAGTGAGAAAAGGTTATCGTAACCTACATCAAGTGTTGACTTTGTCCATGTTGAATAAACAACTCCGCTTGATTTCATTGTAGCACCTGTAAATGCAGAACCATCAGCATTTGTCCAACCAACAAAATCATAACCGGGTCTTGTAGGTGTATCAAGAGTGCCGACACTTGCATTGTAAGTATATACTTTTCTGATATTGCGTCCTGAAGTCCAATCAGCAAAACCTATTTCTTCTGCGCGGGATGTCTTATAGAGCTTAACATCAGAGAAAGTCATATTTGATGCATACCCGTCATTGTTAAGGTCAAAACGAACTTCCATATACTTGGCATCCGCAGGGGTTGTAAAGGTATACTTGCTTGTGCCATTGGAAGAACCGCGGCCGCTATAGTTTGCCCAAGTGCTGAACGCCTTGTTATTAATATCATAGAAGAAGGCGAACATTTCACTACCAACTTTATCCGCATTTTGTGTTGAAGATGTAGTCCATTCAAGTGTATACTCGGTATTAGCCTCAACTTCAATAGCATATTTGCCTGTATCTCTGTCAGAGGATCCTGAGTGAGCTGTTACAACTTCAGCGGTATTAGAACCTGCTGTAATATAAAGTGTACCTTTATCAATATCAACTGTATATGCTACAGAGCTTGAATTTGCCCAGTCAGCAAATGAGAAGAGGTTTTCAGCCTGAATATCAAACTTTCTATTTGTAAGACCGCTAACAGCAGTGTTATAGTTTGCATAAGCAGTACTCATCTGGCTGCCCCAAGATGTTACACTATTTATGGCTGTATAATTCTTGGGATTAAGATTTATAATAGCTTTAGCAGCATTAACAAAAGCTTTGATTGATTCAGGAGTATACTGAGCAGCATTATTTAAAAGGTCTGTTTTCTTGTTGTTTATCTGAGTAAGAAGATCGCCGTAACCCTTGAAGTTCATTACATAGATTGTACTGGTATTTGTACCTGTATATGTAGTTGAACCGTTGGAGAACTTCCATGTGGGACTGATTGTTCTTACCCATTCACTGGTTGACATTGAGCCTGCAAATTCAAGTGAAGCAGCAAGGAATTCCCACTGGCCGTTCTCACGTGCATTAAACATATTACCATTAGATGTATCCTGAGCATAAAGATACTTTGTAGCTGATTCTTCCATAATATAGAAGAAAGCTGAGTCATTACTAGCAATACCCATCCAATAATTAGGATTGAATGAAAGACCATTTGAATTAGCATCCATCCATGCTCTTTCAAAACGAATCTTTTTTCCTGAAGTAGAGTCAGCCTCAAGCATAATACCAAATTTAGGATTAGTTTGGCCGTCATACTTAAGAACCATTGTAGGATATACAATAGATACAGTAAGCTCAGAATTAGTTACATTTGAGAAATATGAACCGCGATTATTATCGCCGACGAGTGATGTACCGCCATCATGAGACAGAATATTTTTATAATATTGCAGCTGTCTTGCAGTTGTGTTAGCGCCACCGTCGTCACCGTTACCGTAAATCTTGAACTTATAGTAGTTACCTGTTGTGTCTACATTATACTCAACATTTGCGTTGATGCCGTTGAGCAATGACTTGTTGTAGAGTGATGATGCTGCCTCTAATGCAGCGGCCTCAACCTCTGTAGGTGCAACAAAAACCCAACAGCTCATAATCATAAGAACTGTCATGATTAATGCTAAAGATTTCTTGAAGTATTTCTTTTTCATTTGAAATTTTCCCCCTTAAATTTAAGAAGATTTTCGATGACTCTGAGTAGCCACCGAATATTTAATAGATTGTGAAAGTCAAATATCTGACATTTATCCGAACACAACTGACCTCCTTGTGTTTTCCTCGGAAGAGCCTGAAATTTACACTTTCCCGGTAAAAGGGTATACCATACCCTTATAATTACACATCTTCATTATAGTTTAACGATTTAAATAAATCAATATAATTTTAAAAAAATTGTTAAGAAGTTACGTAAAAATTATGACGGTGTTTTTTGTGCAAATTGACAAAGCGGAAATTCTGTAATCAGTAATGTTGTTGCTTACGGAATACCTCCCTACGCTTTTGCATATACTTTTCCGAGGTGGAAAAGATATGAATACCGACAGCTATAACCGAGCCGTTACCCTTGGCAGATACATAGCCGAAACAGGCGCAACCGTAAGACAGTGCGCAGCAGTATATAATATAAGCAAATCTACAGTACATACCGATGTTACACGTCGTCTCGGTGGAATCGACAGAGAGTTATATGAAAAGGTGCGCTGTGTACTGGAAAAAAATAAAAATGAAAGACATCTGCGTGGCGGCGAAGCAACCAAAAGAAAATATAAGCAAAACTAAAAGGGAGTCCGATGACTCCCTTTTTCAATATATATAGTAGTATATTGTCCTCACCGGACGGGCAACGCTTTTCTTGTAAGAAAAGTGTTAAAAAGAACTTTACTTATTCTTACTTCAAGGTCACAATGGTTACGCCGTTTTCGCCCTCACCGTAAACACCGAGACGGAAGGACTTTACAAATCTGCTTTTTCTGAGGTGCTCCTGCAAGCCTTTTCTGAGCACTCCTGTACCCTTACCATGAATGACTGTCAGCTCACCCAGACCGAGACGCAGACACTGGTCGATATATCTATCAACCTCCATAATGCCCTCTTCCACATTCATACCCCTCAGGTCGCAACGTGTGTTGGCATCACTGCCGGGAGTAAAATGGTGTTCCTGTCTGTTCGGCACGCTTCTGGACTTAGGCTGATTCTTCTTGCTTTTTTCTACAAGTCGCAGATTACTCTCTTTAGTGCGAAGCTTCATAATACCTGCCATAACCTCGTACTCACCTTTTCTATCCTTGAGAGCAGTTATAGTAGCCGTCTTACCTATATCGCAAAGAAGCACCTCATCACCAACCTTGAGTGCTCTCGGAAGCACATAGTCTTCATCCTTCAATGCCGATGCCATAACGGGATTAGTTATATCGTCAAACTCAGCATAGCCTTTCTTCATAAGCTGTTTTGCGCGCCTTGCCATTTCACCTTTGTCTTTAGCACTTTCACTTTCCCTTTTCAGCTTTTCAAACTCTGCTGTCAGCGCTGCAGCTGAACGTTTAGCCTGCTCGACAATTCTTATGGCCTGAGTCTGAGCTTTTTTCAGCTCTTCCTCACGAAGTCTTTCGATGTCATCCTTATATCTCTGAGCATCTCTCTTTTCTTTTTCTGCCTGAGCAGTCAGTTCTTCAGCCTGAGCCTTCTGCTCCTCAAACTGCTGACGTGAGCTTTCAAGGGATTCGATAACCCTTTCAAAGTGAGCACTGTCGCTTGATACCAGACTTTGGGCTCTGTCGATTACATCCTGACTCATACCGAGACGTTGTGAAATAGCAAAAGCATTTGAGCGACCGGGAGTGCCGATAAGTAATCTGTATGTAGGCTTAAGAGAAGCCACATCAAATTCACATGAGCCGTTTTCTATTCTCGGAGTTTCGAGAGCATAGGCTTTCAGCTCTGCATAGTGAGTGGTCGCAGCAATTCTGGCACCCTTACGGTGGATTTCTTCCAAAATTGCAATAGCAAGAGCAGCACCCTCGATAGGATCAGTACCTGCACCAAGCTCGTCAATAAGAACGAGGCTCTTATCATCCGCCTTTTCTATTATATTAATAATATTTACCATATGAGATGAGAAAGTAGAAAGACTCTGCTCAATACTCTGCTCATCACCTATATCTGCAAGGACATTATCAAAAACCGAAACCTCGCTTCTGTCGCTGACAGGAAGCATAAGTCCGCACATAGCCATAAGCGAAAGCAGACCAAGAGTTTTGATCGATACTGTCTTACCGCCGGTATTGGGACCCGTAATAACAAGAGTATCGAAATCCTTTCCAAGCATAATATTTGTCGGAACAACCTTCTTAGGATCGATGAGAGGATGTCTGGCATTGCGAAGATTTATTATACCGTCATCATTTATTTCAGGTACACTCGCTTTCATAGCATAAGCAAGCTTCGCCTTAGCAAAAATAACATTCAGTTCAACGGCACACTCGTATGAAGCCTTGATTCCCTCATAGAATCCACCTGCTTCCAAGGAAAGCTCAAAGAGAATTCTTTCCATTTCGTCTCGCTCTTTACCCTGAAGCACTTTGATTTCGTTGTTTGCTTCAACAACTGCAGTCGGTTCGATAAATACAGTTGCACCGCTTGAGGATGTGTCGTGGACAAGACCGCTGATTTCACCCTTATGCTCAATTTTGACGGGTACAACATATCTGCCGCCACGCATTGTAACAATGCTGTCACGAAGAAATTTCTGATAGTGCTGAGACTTTGTCATTTTATCAAGGTGATCTCTTACCTTCGATGATGCAGCACGGATTTTTCTTCTTATACTATAGAGCTCCGGTGAAGCATTATCACTCATTTCCTCTTCACTGATAATTGCAGTGGTTATTCTGTCCTCTAAAAATTTATTGGGACTAAGAGTATAGAAAAGTGTATCTATACTTGTGGTAACACCGCTGTTTCTTTCCTTCCACTGTGAAAGTGAGCGGATTACTCTCAGAACCTCTGCTATATCGAGCAATTCTCTCATATTAAGAACAGAGCCCGCATTGGCTCTCGAGAGAGCGTTATTTACATTCTTAAGACCACCGAAAGAAGGCGCCCCGAATTTTGCCATAAGCATATGAGCGTCCGCTGTCTGAGTCAAAGTTGCCTTTACCAGAGACAGATTACTTTCAGGCTCTAAATTTTCTGCCATCTCTCTGGCATCCTCACAGCTTGTAAACTCACCGAGACGGCCGAGTACCTTAGGAAGCTCCAGAGCTATATAATGTTTGTTCATTTTTTCATCTCCTTACTTTCAGAGATCAGAATCTTAATCATCTGCCATTGTTTTATAAAAGTCAAGGGTTTTATATTTTCTTGAGGTGATATTTATAAGATATTTTTCTGTTACATCAGCCAAAATGTTGAGTCCCTCATCGGGCAGCTTGAAGTTGAAAATCTTATCACTGTCACTAAGACAGATATGTCTCATTGCCGTCACTGTACCCAGGCCTAATCTTGTCAGTTTCTTAGCGCCCTTACAAAGCTCACAATAAAGCTCACCTGTATATGGTGAAAAATACATTATGTCGCTTTCAAAAGCACCGCAGCTCTGACAGTATGCAATTTCAGGCATATATCCCGCTATACTCAGCATTCGCAGTTCAATGACCGACTTAATAATTTTTCTGCTTCGTCTGCCCTTGGATAAAAGATAAAGGCTGTTCAGTATAAGAGAAAGAAACTCCGATGAATCCTCTTCGCGAGGTGAGAGCTCATATGTAAGCTCGGCAAAATACTGTGCCAAGCTGAGATTGACTATGTCATCTCTCAAAGAAAAAAACATCTCTTTCGCCGTAGCTTCTCTTATAACGTAAACGCCTTTCTGAGTTTTATTTATAAAGAAATCCGAATAGCATAAAAGTCCCGTTGAAGAGACGTTTTTATTTTTTGGGTTTCTTGCTCCGTTGACAAAAGCCTTGATAACTCCGTTGGAGCGTGTAAGAACTGTGACAAGTCTGTCCTGTTCGCCTGTCATTGTCTCTCTGAGTATAATACCGTCAGTTTTAATATTCATACTCTGCTCCTTTAAGTTATCCTAAGCTTTAATCGTCATTATACGGATACTCCCCTGAGAATTCTTCTGCGATTTCCGCCTGCTCTTCCCAAGGGGATTCCTGTTCGTCAGTATAACCGGCAGCCTTTCTGTATCTGAGATAATCAGCTACACTGCCTGTTTTCATAAACACTTCCCACAGCTCTTTCTTATCCATTTCATCACCTCTGCAAAGCTACTGTAAGTGCCTTTTAAAAAAAGACTCATTACTAATATACTCATATCCTTTGCAGAAAATGGAGAAAGTAAACGAGAAAAAATCGGTTCTATGTTATTAACAAAATTACATCATAATTTTTGTGCAGGATTAAATGAATAAATCAATCGAGTCCAAAATTATGAATAAGACCCTCTCTGTTACGCCAGTCATCCTTTACCTTGACCCAGCACTGTAAGTTAATCTGACAGTCAAAGAATTTTTCCATATCCTGACGCGCATAGGTGGAGATGCGCTTGAGGGTTGCTCCCTTCTTACCTATGATGATACCCTTATGGCTTTCTCTTTCACAGTATATTGTGGTTTCAATATCAATGAGAGCCTTGTCACTTCTCTCTCTCATCTTTTCAACTGCAACAGCAACTCCGTGAGGTATTTCCTTATCAAGAAGTCTGAGCATTTTTTCTCTCACAATCTCTGAAACTATAACTCTTTCAGGCTGGTCAGTGAGAGTATCCTCAGGGAAGAAATGTTCCGAGGGCTGAGCAAGTTTGATGAGCTCGTCTGTCAGTGCATCAAGGCCGTCATTCTTAACCGCCGATACAGGTACAATAGCCTCAAAATCATAAAGCTGAGTCATATCCATAATGCGCTTCATAAGCACAGTCTTGTCATCGAGAATGTCGATTTTATTGATAGCCAGAACAACAGGCATTTTCTGCTGCTTGAACTTTTCGATAAGCTCAAGCTCTGTTTCGCGAAGGTCACCCTCACTTTCAATTACAAAAAGGCAGAGGTCAACACCTGAAATACTGTCCGAAACAGCTTTGACCATCTTTTCACCAAGCTTGGTTTTAGGTCTGTGAAAGCCTGGAGTATCAGTAAACACAAGCTGGGTTTCTTCTATAGTAAGTACACCCATAATTCTTGTTCTTGTTGTCTGGGGCTTATCCGAAACAATGGCAATCTTCTGTCCTAAAAGTTTATTGAGTATTGAAGATTTACCTACGTTCGGTCTGCCGACTATTGCAATAAATGCGGTCTTATTTTCTGTCATATAATTACCTCTTTATCCGGCTTCAGTATTCGCCGCTTTCACTGTATAATATAAAGTTATTGAATCCGCTTTTTTTCATAGCTCTGAAATATGAGTAAGAATATTCTTCAACATCTATTATAGGTATCACTGCCTTACCGGGAAATCTTCCGGCAATAGATGAATACATAGACAATATAGAAACAAAATCTGTCTTTTTGTCGACAGCTACGCCTAAAGGTCTTTCGGCAGTGTCTGCGGCAACACCGTAATAACCGGCATTGTTCAGAGTACCGTAATAAATGCTTTCATTACCCGATGCAGCATCTTCTGCAGTCTGAGAAAGAATCACAAGTGCATTCTCAGGCAACTGTTTTTTCACCTGAGATAAGGTATTTATCAGCATACTGTTTCTGCCCGTCGAATCCTTTTCGCCGGGATAAGTAGCCGAAGAAGTGTTATCACCCTCAGGGAATTGCAGGTCCTCAAGAATGAATATTCCAACACCGAAACTGCTTATTTCTTTTGCCACAGTGGCAACATAGCTTCTGACCCTCTTTGAATATGGATTCAGCCAGCTCTTACCGCCGTTTTCATCGCTTCCGTCAAGCCAGTTGACCTCCGTACCCATATACTTTACTGCTACATTACCGTCAGCCTTTGCCAATCTGTTGTCGCTGAAGCAGTAAATCCGCGCAATAACAGCAATTTTTGCCTGAGTGAAAAGACCGACAGCGCGTCTTGCTGTATCGTTATCATAAAGTGCCGCTGAAGCTATTATTGCATTCTCATCAAGAGATGTGTAACAGAGTCTGCCCTCAGCTGTCTTAAAATCTATCACAACACTGTTGGCGTTTTTCTTTCTTATCTGCTTTATAAAATCTTTGATATAAGCTTCATCACCCATTTTTTCATAAGGCATATACAAAGCCTTGATACCCTCAGTGAGCACACTGTCATTAAGGCTTATTTCTTCTGTCACTTCTTTCTCCGGGTCAATTGGAGCGTAAGAAATATTTATAGCAAGTCTGAGAGCAAAAAAGGATACTGAGGCAACAAGCAAAAATGCAAAACAGCATACAAGTGCCTTTTTCAAGGTTTTGAGAGTAATGCGTCTGCCTGTCTTTTCCACCTCTATATACTTAGGGTATTCTTCTGTAAAAGTATAGTAGCTTTTTCTGACCCTAAGCTTGTCTTTTTTGCCGAATATCTTTTTTTGTTTCCTTGGCATATACAGTATCTCCTGCTCAGTGGTAAAATTTGTGCGTTGATTCTGCACCCGTAGGGGGTGTATTATTGTTCTATAGGACTTATAAAGGAGTATATATTATCGTGAAAATATCTTGCGTTTCCGAAAACATTACGGTCATCGAGCTTTCCAGAGAAGAAATGACCCGATATGATTTCAATTTTGAGAAAAGTGACTGTTCCAGTCCGCACACAAGGAAGGTGCTCTGGTCAATTATAGATGAAGCCTCAAGAATCACAGGTAAAAACGTCGAGGTCAATCAGGGTCTTGAAATAGACTTCCTCCCCGACATCAAGGGTGGGTGTCTGTTGATAATATCTCAGGGTACACCAAAATCCACCCGTCTGTTTTCAGAAAAGGAAATCGGAATATATGAAAGCCGCGACATCAACAGTTTTCTGGACTTTGCCAAAGGAGCAAAATGCTGCAAGGATAGATCAAAGTCCTCTTTTTATTATCTTGACGGTATCTACCGTCTTATACTTGAAAGCTCCTCAGAAGGTCTGCACTTTCTGGCAAAGGAGTTCAACCTGGTACACCTTGACTTTCTGACTTATTCCGACAAAACCTATGAGGCATTCAACTGCCTTATTGAGTCTGATGCATTAGAAGTACTTGGCGGCCTTGCTTCTCAGGAGTGAAATAGTTTCCTTGGGATCTTCACTTCCGAATATTGCTGAGCCTGCAACGAGTACGTTAGCACCTGCTTCAGCAGCCGTTTCAACAGTTGAAAGAGAAATACCGCCATCGACCTGAATATCAAGGTCGATGTTTCTCTTTTTGCACTCTTCACGAAGAGCAACTATTTTAGGCATCATATCAGCCATAAAGCTCTGTCCGCCAAAGCCGGGCTCAACAGTCATAACAAGCACCATTCCGAGCTTATCAAGATAGGGATAAACTGTTTCGATCGGGGTGCCGGGTTTTACGGCAAGAGCTGCAACCTTACCTGACTCTCTTATGAGATCGATAGTTTCGCCTACAGGTGAATCAGCTTCAACGTGGAAGCAGACAACATCTGCACCTGCTTTTATAAAGTCGGGTATATATTTTTTAGGATCGCTTATCATAAGGTGCACATCGAATGTGAGATCTGAGCATTTTCTCAGGCATTTTACAAGAGGTGCGCCCAAAGTAATATTAGGCACAAAGTGACCATCCATAACGTCGATATGAAGCCAGTCAGCTCCGCAACGTTTCATGTTTTCAAATTCCTCGCCCATTTTTGTATAATCGCAGGAAAGAATTGACGGTGAAATCTTAATCATAAATAAAGCCTCCAAAAAGTTTTCATATTATTATATCAGTTATGCACTGAAAAATCAATTTCTATATTACTTTAGCTGACCTGTATCAGCCTAAAATTTTAAGATAGCTTTCCATATCGAACTCATCGAGTCCGCTGTCTTTTTTCAGATACAGAGGGTGATGAGGATGCCCTTTTTTTGAGATGGCACCTGACGAATACCAGCGAGTCTCGTGCTTATAAGAAATATCAACCATTTCACGAAGGCAATCTTTAAGGTATGGGCGCATTTCTACAATAGTACCCCACGCAGCCCAGACCGAAGGTTTCTCATCTTTATAAAGAGAAAGGATATAATCGAATGCCCTCATATTTTCTCTGTGGAGCTTTTCGTTTAGTTCATCGTCCATATCGTCAGGCTTAGTTGCTCGCTGAGCATAGACATTGAACATAATGAAGCTGTCATATCCGTTACCGAGAGCAATTCTTTCAACAGATTTAAGTGTGTTGTCAAGATCATTTGGTGCTGCCGTTGAGGGGTTTATGCCGATGCAGATAAGAGGGTTATCTCCTTTTGTGCCGAGGATATAACGGTATTCGTTATAATCGTTAGGCACATACAGCCATTCCTGCACATTATATCGGATATGGTCCTGTACTTCACTTTTTTCAAGCGCCGAGTAAAAATCCTCTATTTCCACAAGCTGAGATTTTGTTGATGGCACGTGCATAGAATTACTTCCTTTTTTATTTTTATCCTATCTTGTAATTATATCATCACGAAAGCAGATTATATTTATTATTTGGAATTTTAATGTCTAAAAGAAAACAGACCTCAAGGGTCTGTTTTTTCTTGTTTAGGGGCTTTGTATCCATTGTAGGTCTTTAGCTGCAACAACAATATAGTTGTCTGCTCCCTCCCCTACTCGGAGAATAACATTATTTATCCCTGCCTGAATAATAGTTCTTGCGCACACGGGACAGGGTTTTGCTTTATGTATAGAATTATCCTGTGGATTTATGCCGACAAGATATAAATCTGCACCCATTGTCTGTTCTCTCGAGCAATTTAGAAGAGCGTTTGCTTCAGCGTGGATTGCTCTGCAAATTCCATAACCCTCACCCTGATGCATATTAAGTTCCATTCTCGGACACTTGCCAATATCACAGCAGTTTTCAAAACCTCTCGGTGAACCGTTATATCCCGTTGATATAACAGCATCATCTTTTACTATAACTGCACCGTATTTTCTTTTAAGGCAGGTGCTTCTATACGCAAATGTTTCTGCGCAATTTAAATATGTATCTATTTTAGATATTCTTTTTCCTATCTCTGGCTTAACCATAAATACTCAACCTTTCTTACAACGCCATTACAAGAGTGCCTGCACAAAGAAGCAGACAACCGATGAGTGACTTGGGAGTAAACTTATCTCCGAGAAAAACAAAGGACAGCACAAGTGTAACAACAACACTGAGCTTATCTATAGGCACCACCTTGGATACCTCACCTATCTGCAATGCTCTGTAATAGCAAAGCCATGATGCGCCCGTTGCTATGCCTGAAAGTATAAGAAAAATCCAGCTCTTTTTGCTGATTTCAGTTATACCGCCCTGAGCATTTGTCAGAAATACCATTCCCCAGGACATAACCACAACCACCATTGTTCTTATAGCCGTTGCAAGATTTGAGTTTACACCCTCAATGCCAACCTTAGCAAGTATAGATGTAAGTGCCGCAAAGACTGCAGATAAAAGTGCAAAAATAAACCACATAATATAATCCCCCTTGTCGTAAATTGTCAGTTATGGGAAAATTATATCACATTTGCCTTTATATGTAAACATTAACCGTTCTGTCTTTTCTCCATTTTCTTCCAATTGACAAATCCGTATATATCATTTACCAGAAATGCCGCAAAGCATATTATTACGGAAACATATGATGTATCCTTCATAGCCGCAAGAGTCCACAGCACAATAAGCACTATATCGTTTGCTGTGTACCACAAAGCATAATAGGGGCTTCGTCTTAATGTCAGATATGCCGCCCCGAAGCTTGTAGTAATAGAAAAGGTACTCACAAGAAGATTTGCCGTATCAAAAGCTTTAAGTATAAAATAAAAAGCAACAGTCACCGCAACGTTGAGTAGTACCATAAAAATATATTCCTTGCCTTTTATGCGGTTGACTTTAACCTCTGCCTTATTGCCTTTATACGGATTTCTCAGCCAGGATACAAGAGAGAAAACCGCCATAGGCAGACTCATACAAGCGTAGGTTATCATCTCACCGTAATAGGAAAATGTATATGAAATGTAGGTGTACATAAGGCAGAAAGCTATCATAAACACCTGACCGATGGGATTACCCTTGGCGCAAAGTATCAGTGCAGTTACACCTATAAAGGATGCTATAAGACCCAACACTCCGCTGTCCTGAGATATCAGAAATGACACAAGAATCATCACTACTGATGAGCACCAGATTATCAGCTCCGCTTTAGTAAAATAATTTATCAGCTTTTTCATTTTTACCTCCAAAAAAGCATCCGCATACACATCTTCAAAGACCTAACGATGTGCAGACGAATGCTTAATTATCATTCACTACCCGGTGGCAGTATTATTAAATTTCAAACTGCTGTGATTATATCACAACTTTCAGAAACTGTCTATATCTGACAGAATAAAATTTTATCAGATTACAAAATCTGCTTACCTGCAACATACTTACCGGCAACACCTGATAAATCCACCGAGAGATATGCAGCTCTTTCAAGTCTTTGCATAATACTCAGAGGCTGAGGATGAGGTGCAATACTGTCATCGAGGACAACTGCATCAAACTCATAGCCCTCTTCAAATGAGCCGACCTTGCCGAAGAATTCTCCGCCGCCCTTTGCAGCCATATAGAAGGCCTCTTCAAAGGTGATAGGCTTAAGGCTCTGATCAACAAGTCTCCATCGAAGCTTGGATACCTGGATGGTATCTGTAATTGCACGGAACAAGGACTCTGTCTGTCCGCCTGCAACATCACTGCCAAGACCTATTTTAAGTCCTCTTTCAAGATAGGTTCTTATAGGAGCAATACCTGATGCCACATTCATATTTGATGCAGGACAATGGCAGACAAAAACTCCGTTATTCTTCATAAGCTCAATTTCTTTATCAATTGACCAGATACAGTGGGACATTACAGTTTTGACTTCTCTGCCGTTTTCATAATCTCTACCGAAAAGACCATACTCATCATAAATATCACCGTAAAACTCATTGTTCGGACGAAGATGATGCACGAACTCTATTTCACCGAGATTTTCTGATATATGAGACTGAACGGGCACACCGTATTTTTTCTGAATTTCTCCGAGTTTACCCATAAGCTCATCAGTACAGCTGGGCACAAATCTCGGAGTAATAATAGGCTTGGTATTAGTGAAACGCTCTGTTGATTCTTCAATCCATCGAGTCGTTTCCTCGGCAGAGTACTCAGCACTCTTTTCTCTGATGATGTCGGGAGCTTCTCTGTCCATATTAAGCTTGCCGACATAGGTTATAAGACCCGTTTCTTCCATAAGCTCCATAAGAATTTCAGTACCGATACGGTGGCAGGTAGCAAAAATGCAGCCTCTCGTTGTGGCACTCTTTTTCATCTGTGAAGCAAAGATTGAATATGCCTTATAAGCGTAGTCGGATGAAGCATACTTTGCCTCCTCAGGAAAAGCGTATTTCTGAAGCCAGTCAAGAAGCTCCAGGTCCATTCCGAGCCCTCTGTAGGTATACTGTGAAGCGTGAATATGTAAATCTATAAGTCCGGGAATAATCAGCTTATCGCCGTAATCTGTAACAGGAAGATTTTTATACTCCTCAGGTATCTCATCAAAAACACCGCAGGATTTGCCGCCCTTACATACAACATAGGCACCTTCCTTTGTAATCAGCTCATCAGGACTAACACTGTAGCATATATTCCCTTTTAAAACAAAATCTTGCATAATTCTTCTCCCAGTTTTTGATAGTATAATATTATTAAAAAGAGTGCTGTTTGTCAAGGACGAAGCCGTAAAAAAGGAAGCATTACGGTAAAATCCGCACTGCTTCCTTAAGCATCACATTTTATTCGCCCACAGGCTTATTTGTAAGGGTGTTATATATAAGCATTTTCATCTTACCCTTTGACGAAATATCGTTGCCGAAACTCATAACATCCTTGTCGCTCCTGCACTTATCCCACCTGAGAAGCTTTTCTGCCTCATCGTTGGGATCGGAACTTTTTACAAAATTGCAAAGATAAGTAGCCATATCATCACTTATACGGTAATCAGCTTCCTCCATAGGTCTCCAGCAATTCTTAAGAGTACCGAACCAGTACCATAAATCACTGCTATGCCAGGCACCCTTGTCGTCTCCGGGAAGCATACGCTCAAAGAACCACATATAAGCATTATTTTTCTTTGCCCATTTACGGGTCAACATATAAAGAATAGCCGGAGCCATATCGTGACTTGTCGATCCCACCATATAAGGAATATCTTTTACCGACAGCTTATCCTTAATGAGTATACCATCCTTTACAGGCACCGCAGACATAGCTGAGCCTTTGACCTTTTTCCACTCACGGAAAAGAATTTCAGGCGGCACCTTTCTGAACTCTTCAAGATTATTTGCGCCTGTATTTTTCATAACCTCTTTCCAGAAGTCAAATTTCTTTTCGGGTGTGCTTGTCATAAACGATCCCATTCCTACACCGCTCGACATAACTGCTGAGTGGAAAAGTCCGTCGGTATAATCGCTCTGACAGAGATGCTGAACACTCATAGCACCTGCACTCTGACCCATAATTGTAATTCTGTCAGCGTCACCGCCAAAAGCAGAGATGTTATTTTTAACCCATTTTATAGCGCATATCTGATCATAAAGTCCGTAGTTACCCGTGTGTCCCGCCTCTTCTTTAAGTTCGGGGAGGCAGAGAAAGCCCATAGGTCCGAGACGGTAATTGACAGTTACAGAAATAACACCCTTCTTCGTCCAAACAGGTCCGTCAAAGTGCTTTTCATGACCACATCCGCCTGTAAAACCTCCACCGTGAATATAAACCAGCACGGGAAGCCCGCTGTCAGGCGTAGCATCTTCGGGAGTGAATATATTGAGGAAGAGACAATCCTCGTCATAGGTATATGTTTCACCCTTACGGAACTCATTATAGTAAAACACCTTTCCGGGATTTTTTGCTTCGTCATAAAAGGCTCTTGGCTGATAGGAGCAGTAGCCGTAGGCAGTAGCATCATAGATACCGTCCCATTCTGTTATCGCTTTTGGATAAGACCATCTTTCAGCAACAGCATAGCGGATACCCTTGAAAGCAATCGTTCCATCAGAAACCATACCTCTGATTTCTCCGCAAGGAGTTGAAATTATCTTTTCCATAAATTACTGTTCCTTCTGAGCTTTTTTGAATTCATCAATCTTATTTCTTGTTTCCCTGTCCATATTCCACAGGAACTTAAAGGCAGCCCATGAACCAAATACGAAAATACCGGGAAGAAGCACCGCTATAATCTTTATACCCGAAACAGTTGCTGTTGACTGCACCGCAAGGTCAGCATTGTAACCGGTCCATCCGAGCATAAGAACAGTAGCTGAATTACCTATAGTCTGTCCCACACGGCGTGAAAGATTAAAGGTACCATAGATAGAGCCTTCTGTTCTTTTGCCTGTGAGCATTTCGTTATAATCAATTGCTTCGCTGACGAGACCCCACTGCATATAAATTGATACGCTTGCAAGACCCATTGCACAGTTGCTGATGACCATATGAATATAGGGATTTACATCTGTCACCATATGTAAGCCGAAAAGTGCAATGTACATAATCGCACCTATGAGAAGTCCGAAACGGATAAATCTTTCAAGACCGAACTTTTTAGCAAAGTAGGGGCCGCCTATAAGTGTCACTGTCATAAAGGGAGCTGACACGATTGAGCCGTATGTTACAAGCTTAAGATCGTCATACACTGCTGAGAACATATAGTTAGTTATAGTGTTGCTTACATACTGCATTGTGCAGATACAAAGTCCGTGGATACAAAGCGCAAGGAATGGTCTGTTAACGCGGAAAACATTGAGAATGTCTGTAAATTTTATATTCTGCGGGGGCTGATTTTCATCCTGAACAGCAGTTCTTTCTTCTGTCATAGCATAATGTCCGAGACACATTGCAAAGCCGATAACCGCACAGATTGCAGCGCCGATTGCGTAACCTGTTGAATTGGTCTGACCATATTTATCAATAAGCATAGGCATAAGCACAACTGGAATAGCATTACCCACAGCTGAACCGAAACCGCGCGCTGAAGAAAGCGTTGCTCTTTCCTTATCGTTGTCAGCCATAGCAGAAAGCAGTGAGCCCATAGGAATATTGAACATGGTATATGCGCCCTCATAGAGTATCTTGAGACCGAAAAGAACACATATAAGTGAGAGTCCTTCAAAAAGTGTAGGTACTGACCAGAGTGCAATAAAGCTTACACAGATAAGAGGTGAGCTTCTGAGAAGCCAGGGACGGAATTTGCCCTTGGAATTATGCTTTTTAGCAAAAGCCTTATCCATAAAGGCACCCATTAGAGGGTCATTGATAAAATCCCATACATTCCAGACTACCAGCAGTATTGCCAGCAGCTCCGTATTAATCTTAAGTACATCAGTACAGTACATAGCAAAGGTGCTTCCCATAATGGCAAAGGTCATACATCCGCCGGCATCACCAAGACCGTAACCGATTTTATGCTTCATAGTAAGTCCCAAAGCAGCTTTTTCTGTTTTCATAATAACTTCTCCTTTTTTACTTACGGTACAGTTTAATGTACTTTTTACAAGTATAACATATCCGAAGCTGAAACTCAACATAGTTATATATACAAAACTGACTTCTTTTCAAGAATCCGTCCGCTTATTTTGTGATATTCGAAGAATAAACCGGAAGTGTTTTCAGATCAGCCGTAACTGAAGCAGTCAATAACAGCCTTTGCAAGTTCATATCCGGTAAGATATATGGCAAACCTCTGTTTTCCGTAAAGTTTTTTAGTTTATTTTTATTTCTTGCCTTACCGACCTGTTTTAAGATAATGTATAATCACTATAAGCCTTGTCACTATAAGTACACTGAACATAGCCGCAACATATAATTTCACATTTTTTGATAAAAAGTATTGACATTTAAAAATCAAAGGTCTATAATCCAAACATAAACAGTGACTCAACAGATGGCTGTTTATGGTTAAATGCGTTGATCAGAAAGTAGTAGGTTGGAAAGAATCTGGAGAGAGTTGTCGGTTGGTGCGAGACAATGAGGACGTCCTTCACGAATTCATTCTGTTAGCAGTGCGCTGAACAAGCTGAGGCTTAAGTAGGATGCAACGGGAGTTCCCGTCACAGAACTAAGGTATGTCAGTACCTGATAAGGTCGCTATTGCGAAATGGCGACGAACTGAGGTGGTACCACGGGATAACAAATTTCTCGTCCTCTGTATTCTCAATCGGAATGCGGAGGGCGTTTTTATTTGCTCTTTCACACTCCGAAATACCAATACACTCTGAGCACAGCTCAGATACCAAAAAGAAAGGGTGTTTAAAATGGCACAGAACTACTATCAGAAAGAAATTGAAACAATGCCGATTGAAGAAATGAAAAAGCTTCAGTCAGAAAAACTCGTTAAACAAGTAAAGCATGTTTATGAGAACGTAGAATATTACCGTAATCTCATGGATGAAAAAGGCGTAAAGCCCGAAGATATCAATAGTATCGACGATTTACATAAGCTCCCCTTTCTTTCAAAGGCGGACTTGCGCGACGCTTATCCTTACGGTCTTCTTGCTAAACCTCTTGAAGATTGCGTTCGTATTCATTCAACATCAGGCACAACAGGCCGCCGTGTAGTTGCATTCTACACACAGAATGACGTTGATTTATGGGAAGACTGCTGTGCCCGTGCCATCGTTGCGGCAGGCGGTTCAAAAAAGGATGTTTGCCAGGTAGCATACGGTTACGGTCTTTTCACAGGTGGTTTCGGTCTTAACGGCGGTTCACACAAGGTTGGTTGCCTTACGCTCCCCATGTCATCAGGTAACACCGAAAGACAGATTCAGTTTATGACAGACCTCAGTGCCACTATTCTCTGCTGCACTCCCTCATACGCTGCATACATCGGTGAAACCCTCAAAGAACAAGGCTACAAGCCTGAGGATATCCCCCTCAAGGCCGGCATTTTCGGTGCAGAGCCCTGGACAGAGGAAATGCGTAAGAATATTGAAGCCACACTCGGAATAAAGGCTTATGACATTTTTGGTCTCACTGAAACAACAGGCCCGGGCGTTGCCTTTGAATGCAGTGAGCAGACAGGTATGCACGTAAACGAAGACCACTTCTACGTAGAAATCATCGACCCCGATACAGGAGAAGTTCTTCCCGAAGGCAGCAAGGGTGAACTTGTATTTACATCTCTTGATAAGGAAGCATTCCCTCTTCTCCGTTATCGTACCCGTGATATCTGTGTGCTTTCACGCAAAAAGTGCTCCTGCGGACGTACTTTGATTAAAATGGCTAAGCCTATGGGCAGAACAGACGATATGCTCATCATCCGTGGCGTAAACGTATTCCCCAGCCAAATTGAAACAGTACTTCTCAAGGAAGGTTATGAACCCAACTATCAGATTGTTGTTGACCGTGTAAATAACAACGACACCTTCGAAGTAAATGTTGAAATGACACCTGAAAAATTCACCGACAAGGTTGCCGACATTATTGCTATGGAAAAGTCCCTTTCCAACGCAATGAAGATTATGCTCGGTATAAATCCCACCGTTCATCTTGTTGCCCCCAAGAGCATTACAAGAAGCGAGGGCAAAGCAGTACGTGTTATAGACAAAAGAAAGCTTATATAAATTAAGGAGGATTCGTTATGGCTATTAAACAGTTAACAGTATTTGTAGAAAACAAACAAGGCTCCTTGGTTTCCATAACCAAGACACTTTCCGAGAACAATATTAATATGAGAGCCCTCTCCATTGCAGAGACTCAGGATTTCGGTATGCTTCGTCTTATCGTCGATGACACAGCAACTGCAGAAAATGTTCTGGCAAATGAAGGCTACCTCATTAAGGTGACCGATGTTGTAGGCGTAAAAATCGGTGATGCACCCGGTAAGCTTTCAGGTGCACTCAGCGTACTCAACGAAAAGAATATCAACATGGATTATCTTTACGCTTTTATGTCCCGTACTGAGAAGCATGCTTATGTTGTAATAAGAGTTGAGGATAATACAGCGGCTGAGACAGCACTTGAAGCCGCAGGCTATCACATCATCACTGATGCAGATATAAACAAGCTGTAATATAACACAACAGCATTTAAAGGCAAGGATCCCATCCTTGCCTTTGTTTATTTTATATATGCTTTTTGATAAATTATGAGTTATCCGTGCTTGATTCCAAAGCGTTATATCAAATGCAAAGTTTTATACTCATTTAAATTCTGAAAATCAGTTTAATAATCGCTGTTGGTATAGAAACTTATTGAACTTTAATATATCATTATGATATAATAACCCTGGTGATATTATGATAACATTCAAATGGAACGACTTGGATTTTACTCTTGTCCATTTCGGCAAGGGTGTATTTAATGAGGATATGGCAGGACACAGCCACGCTAAAAACATATATGAGCTTCATTACATAATCGACGGTAAAGGTACACTCACCACTGACACAAAGATATATAATCTTTCAAAAGGTGATTTTTTTGTCACGGGTCCTAATGTCTATCATCAGCAATCGACGGATAGCAAAAAACCTTTGACAGAGATTTATCTTTATCTTCAGGCAGCTGAAAGGAAAAATGTCGGCGCTTTAGTATCTTCATTTATCTCGACACATTTCTATTTTATGAAAGCACCCGACCTTGAGATTCTGTTTACAGAAACAGTATCGGAATGGGAAAACAAAAGCTTCGGATATAAAAGTGTTATCGGTGCAATGATGGAGATTCTTCTGACAAAAATCACACGACTCTATGTTCCCGAGTTTACTGATTTGCCCGACAATGACGATACACTCAATGACAGACGTTTTCTGATTATTGAACACGCTTTTATTACTAATCCTGATATCACTCTCACAGAGCTTTCAGAACATATAGGTCTATGCGAAAGACAAACTCAGAGACTCCTCATGAAATATTACGGCAAAACATTTCGCGAGAAAAAGAAAGAATCAAGAAAATAACCCGCAGAAACACGACATATCGTTTTGAAATATGTCGTGTTTTTCTTTTTAGGTTTGTGATATTATATAATCATAAAAATAAAGGAGGAATTCTATGAACTTTTTTATTAAGTTAAGAAACACATTTGCAATTCTGATTTGCATCATAACAGGAGGCAATTTCTTTGCCGGTATGTTAAATTTTTCAAGAGCAGGAGATGTATCTATGATTAACAATGACCACACAAAAGCCTTTGCTACGGAGTACACGGAGCTTGTACCCTATGCAAGCGAACACGAGGATACATTAAGCTGGTTTGACGGTATGGTTACAGGTAACGGAGAAAACGGTGCTGTTATTGCAGGCTCACCCTACAGCGACAGTATTATCTATAACAATATCAACTTACTTATGCCCTCAAACGATCCCCGTTACAGCCCCGATGAGCTTCTCTCGCAGCTTGATGATGCCAGGCAGAATGTTATGAATGGCAATGCAGCCTGGGATTGCGACGGCAGACAGTCAACATATTTTTATGCATATCATCCCTCTCATGTACTGAGAATGGAAACCACAAAGCTCCCCTATTATGATTACATCCGCTGGACTGATTATGAAACTGCTGAAGTCGGCGTCAAGTACACCGACATCAGAGGTCAATGGGAAAGACTGACATTCTCTTCAAGAGAAGACAATGTTACAATCACAAAAATCACCAAGTCAAGCCTTGGCGCAAAAATCAATATGACTCTTTCACTTCAGGACTGCTGGTCACTCAGAGGCTGGGGCGCGGGCAACGAAAAGGATATGAGATATAAAAAGCTCGTTGACGATGATGCTACATATATCTCACTTATCGCTCACTACCCCGATTATGAAAACAGCGAGCTCAAAGATGGTGGTTGGTGCGGCCTTACAAAGGTAATCGCAGTTGGCGGTACCAAAGAAAGAGTTGTACTCGACCCGACCAATTGCAGTGAAAACGTAGCAAAAGAGCAGAATGCAGCTATTAAAATCACAGGTGCATCAGAAGTTTATCTCATTACAAAAACTGACCGCACCCATAATATGGGCAAGTTTGAGGATTTCAAAGATGCTGAAAACTACGCTCTTTTAGATGAACTCAACGCTTACACTACTGCAGTGGCTGAGAAGTATACAGTAGACGGTAAGTTCAGCTATGACAAGGCACTTGCTCCTCACGCTGAAGAACAGTCCGCACTTTTCAACGCTGTTGAGTTTGACCTTGGCAGTGACGATTACGAAAATGTAGCAAACGAGCATCTTATCGCTCTTCAGCAGAAGAGTGACACTCTCCTGCCCACTCTCGTTGAGAGAGCTTACAATCAGGGCAGATATGCTCAGATCTGCTGTGCAGGCACCACTCACCCTCGTCTTTGCGGTATGTGGACAGGTGAATGGAACTCCGGTTGGAGAGGCATTTATACAATGGATGCAAATGTTAACCTTCAGTCCTCAGGTATGAATACAGGTAACATTTATGCTGCAGGCGAAAGCTATGTTAAGTTTGTACTCAAGCAGATTCCCGACTGGGAAGACAATGCTGCTAAGACCTACGGTATGACAGATGCTATTCAGGTACCCGTTAACACTGACGGTGACAGAGCTATGATGGTTGAATACAGCCGTTGGTACCCGTTCCAGTATTGGAATGCAGGTGCTTCCTGGATGCTTCTTCCTATCTATGAATTCTGGCAGTGCTACGGCAATCAGACTATCGAATATAACGGTGAAATGCTTGATCTTGAAAAGGATGTGCTTCTTCCTCTTCTTACAAAACAGGCTAATTTCTGGGAGCAGCTCTGCACACCCGAATATTACACTGATGTAACCGGCAAGGCTTGCTATACAGAAGGCAAGACATCACTCGAAGAGGGTGAAAGATATCTCATCATCCCCTCTTACTCCCCCGAAAACTATCCTCTCGGCGACTATGACTCAACTATCACAGCCAATGCTACTATGGATATCGCAGCTGCAAGAGACGGCCTTCGTATGACAATCGCTATGGAAAAGGTTGTTAAGGCTGATGGTTGGGAAGAAAGAGTTGCTAAGTGGGAAAACCTTATGTCACTTCTCCCCGAATACAAGTATGACGAAAGCGGTGCTCTTTGCGAATGGGCAATGGAAGAGTATCAGGAAAACAACAAGCACCGTCATATCAGCCATCTGTATCCCGCTTGGCCTGCATATGAAACTCAGGACAACCAGGCACTTGTAGATGCTTGTAATCAGGCTATCGAAAACAGAAACAGAGAAAATCAGGGTGAAGACGATACTGCATCACACGGCTGGGTACATAAGGCACTTGTTGCTGCAAGACTTAAGAATGCCGACTCCTGCTACAACTCATTGATAGCTCTTATGGCAGACAACATCTATTTCACTTCACTTATGGCTGACCACTATACACACGGCGGTTGGGGTGTATTCTGTACTGACACAACAATCGGTACAATAGGCATCATCGATGAAATGCTTCTTTACTCAAACGACGGCGTAATCGAAGTTCTTCCCGCACTTCCCGACGAATGGGATAATGGTAGCATCGAGGGTCTTCGTGCAAGAACAAATGCAGAAGTTGACCTTGAATGGACATCTGAAAATGTGACAATTACAATCACAAGTGACAAAGATCAGACTATCAAAGTCAGCGTTTACGGTGGCGAAGAACAAAATGTCACTTTCGCTAAGGGCGAAACAAAGACAATCGTTTTTGCAAGATAATCTGTAACACATCAAAACACGGCACACTCCCAAAACGGGAGTGTGCTTTTTGCATACAAAAACCGTCTTCCTTTCAGAAGACGGTTAAGATGTTTTTTATAAAATGTGGAGTGTTATTTTATTCAGACTATTAATTCTGTGATAAGAGCAGATAAACCTGCTGCCAAAGCTACAATTATCAGTGGCTTATCAAAAAGCGCCACGGCAACTGCAACAACTGTACCTACAATGGCACTTTTTAGATTTCCTGTTGAATAAAAAATAGCCGGAACTGTCATTGCACTGAGCACAGCATAAGGTAAATAATAAAGAACACTTTTAATAAATTGTGATTTGATTTGTTTTCTGAAAGCGGTAAAGGGTATCATTCTGACAAGATATGTTACACCTGCCATTACGGCAATATAAATTATTATACTCATAATCCTTCCTCCTCGCTTACAGGAAACAAAGTTGCACAGACAATGGCTGCAATGACTGCACTTATGATTACTGAAAATCCACTGCTTACTGAAGGCAAAAAGTATTTCAGTATTACACTTATGCTTGCAGCAATTATTACGGCAACCAGTACAGCTTTGCTCTTTTTTGCAGCAGGAGTAAATACTGCGATAAACATACCGTAAAGAAGAATTCCCATATTATTTGCAATTATATCCGGCAAAAGCTGATTGGTCAGTGCACCTGCAACTGTACCTGATGTCCAACCGATAAATGGTATTACTATCAGGCCTGCCATATAGGATGCAGTAATCTTACCTTTTTGTGAAATCGCTACGGCATAAATTTCATCGGTGATACCAAAGGCCAACAAAAGCCTTTTAGGAGTAGTGAAGCTGCTATCGAGCTTCTGTGTCAGAGAAAATCCCATTAAAGAGTATCTTAAGTTTATTACAAGCTGTGTAAGTGCCATTTCTACAAGAGTGCCCGATGCGGCTATTATTTCAACTCCTGCCACCTGACCTGCAGAGGTAAGATTTGTAGCGGAAATAAGCCAGGCAAAAAAAGCAGAAATTTTTGAGCCCATTGCTAAAATACCAAAGCCGAAAGCAACCGAAAAATACCCTAAACCAATAGGTATACCATCAGAAAAACCTTTTTTAAAATCCTTTTGCATAATTTCGCCCTCTCTTTATCATCTGCCAAAAAGTATAACACATATATAAATTCAAAACAATATAATACGAGAAATAAAAGCACTTCCTGAGAAGTGCTTTTTTAGTAAAGGCGTTACATATCCTCAGCAAAAAGCTTTCACATCTGCCTTACAGCTTTTTCAAAATCAAGTGTAAGCTGATGTTTACCCGAATCAACATAAATGCTTTCAGGCTTTCTTGGTGCCTTGCAGAATTTACTGTCATAGCGGTCATACACCTTTGCTTGAGGTACATCATTTACAGTGAAAGCACCGCTATGAGACGCACATATTTTACCGAAGTATGTGCCGTATTCCACACTGCCGTCATTACCGAAGCTTATATGGTTGCTTCTTATTCTCTCTTTGAATTCATCGTAAGTTTCTTTACTTGCATCTGAAAGCTCGGTTATGTAGGAATGGTACTCACCACCGAAACGACATAAATCAAACTCTGTTTTAAGTTTGCAGTCTTCCGGGAAATTCTTGCCCTTATGTACTCCTGCCGCTGAATCGGAATTAAAGGGCTTGAATTGTAGTTTGCCATTTGAGATAAGAGCAACATAAACTCCGTTTTTTCTTGCAAAAGCTCTGTCTTCCTGAAGCTCAAATTCATCATAAAAATCCTTTGGCATATATGCATGAGTCATCTTTGCAATAGCTGTTTCGCCAAGTCTCAATTTATCAGGGAGCTTATATATTGTTATGTTTACACTTTCATTCTGCACACTCATAGGACGTCTTCCGTTACCTATCCAATATCCGGGTGATGAACCGTATCTGCCCTCTCCACCACCTGCAGGATGAGTTGTATAAAGAGCCAGGGTTTCACCGATATTAGCTATCCATTCGTGATCCTGAGCACCGCACATATCAACATCTTTACAAACAGATGTTGATAACAAATAATGAGCAGTACGATATGAATAAACATTGCCTCTGCCTGTTGCAATTCCGTGAGGCATAATGTTGTGCTTTTCAGCAAATTTTCTCCAGTTTACAAGTTTGAAAACTGTAAGATTCAGAAACTTGAAGTAACCCAGGAAAGAACTACGGTACATCTTGTTATCTTTAAGATAATTCAGTGTATTATATATTACTTGAGAATTTGTAAAGGTTTCAGCACCCCACTGAGCCATAATCTGATAAGGCTCAGGGCCTATGAGTCCCTCTTTTTCCATATCTCCGGGAGAAAGTCCGCAGCCCATTTTTGAAACGAAGCTTTCGTCAGTAAGTGCTATATCCTTTATTGCATCGGGAAGCACATAAATTCCTTTTTTAACGATATCGTTGAAGCACAAAAGAATATAGTTAGGCTTTTTTGAAAGTGAACGCTCTATATCCTTCTTCTCTTTATCTGAAAGATAAGGATTGCTGAGTACTTTTTCAGCCCCCTCTCTGCCCCACAGAATATTCATCGCTGCAAGAATTCTGTTACCGTGAAAATTACTTGCTTTATTGTCGCCATACATTCTTGTACTTGTAGCAACAAAACGATTATTTACACTATTGAGAGCAACATCAAGCCACAGTGTATCCATTATTATCTTCATCTGTTCGGTGGATTTTTCATCCTTTGAATATGCGATATAGTTAGCCATGGGAGCTAAATCTTCTGCAAGATAGTTGTTGCTGAGATACTCCGAAAAGCCGAAATCAAATCTCTGCTTCATCCAGGCATCGATACGAGGCTTAGCCTTTGCCATATGCTCTTTGCCTGTCATTCCATTATTACGAAAGACCTCTTCGTGCCACTCCTGACCTGCAAGATATTCACTGACCGCAAAGAGAAGCTGATGATTTTCAGACCAATAACACATACTGTCATTGCCGGGTTCATCCATAAAATATTTAAAGTCCAGGAATGTATTTTTAATAAGCTCTCTGCACTTTTCATCGAGCACATCATAGCAGTCTTTATAGATTTTAAAAAGCATCTGTGCTCTGAAATCCGAGCAGTCGAAACGATTATACATATACTCACTTTGCATTCTGAGCATATTGTAAATCTCATCTTCGCTAAAAAACGGTTCGGTTTGCTCACCCGTAAGAAAAAGGTATAAATCCTCGAACTCTTTTTTCGCTATCGTAATATGATAATAAGAATAATCCTTGACATTTGGTAATTCATTTGCGGGCTTCTTAAGTATCATAATCAGCACTTCGACTATCGTTACAAGAAGTATCATAGCAAGTATTGCTGAAATTATATAAATTAGTATAATCATAAATTCTCCGCTTCCCTTAGCAGAAAGTTTTTTATTTGGCTACATCAAGCCATTCTTTCAAGGGACTCAAGGGTAACTTCGTATTTTGTTTCTTCACCTGACAGAAGCTTCTCCATTTCTTCCATCATATAATAAGCCATTCTCTGAGGCTCTTTACCCGTACTGCCTGCAATGTGCGGTGTAAGAATAGCATTAGGACACCAGAAAAGAGGGTTGATATAGGGGAAGAATTCCCTTTTGAGTACATCTGCCACAAAGGTTCTTGATGGCTGCAAAAGCACTGTAAACCTTTACTCCGCTTTCGAGGAAAGGACGGGCAAAATACTGAACAGCACCTGCGGAATAAAAGACAGCCTTGAGCTTTGGCATATATTCCTTGATTTCTTCTTTAGTGAACTTAGGCATAACCCAGGTGTAAAAAGCTATCTCACACTCCTTAAGAAATTCTGCATTTTCCCCAAAATTTTTGCGGTTGATTTTTTCTGAGAGCTCACCATATTCAGCGAGTTTCCCCAGCACCTCAGGTGTATAAAACTTGGAAAACTGAAGCTGATTAGTACCGAAAAGTGCTATTTTCATTTTTATCTACCTTTGCTTTAACTTTTTTTCTAGTTTATCATATTTTTATATTAAAGGCAATTCAAAAGTCACAATATAAAGAAAAACAAGTCCGTTTTTTACGGACTTGTTTTATAAAGATTTTTATTTTTTTAATACTTCCCAGCCGACAACCTCTATGCCTTTATCTTTGGCACGCTGTAAAAGGTCACCGCTTTTGAGAAGCCGATATTCGAAATCTCTTTTCTGCCACTCTTTAGTATAGCTTTCATTGGATAGTGCAGGATGAAGAAAAATCTCCGTCACACCGTCGATGCAGTTATCAACAGCATCGAGATAGTATTTTCTCAAGGTATCATAATCCCTGATTCTTTCCATTGACCAAGGATTTGACACAAGGTCATCGAGGAGCTTTACTCCCCTCTTTTCGGCAGATTGTACTATCATCTGCTGAATTTTCACTACGGGAGATGCTATCTTCATACCGATTTGCCTTTCGAGAAAGCCTACAGTTTTCGGAAATCTGAAAGGCAGATTATGCTTCGCACAAAAATCGAATGCATCAAGATAAAATCTTCTGCCGTTGATACCATAAACTGTACCGCAGTGGCTGTCAGCGTGGTCCACCTTTGCACCATTACTGATAATATACTGATACTGAGCTTCAAGCTCTGCTCTTACATCCTTACGCTTTGCTTTAAAGGTGAGATTTTTACTATCGAGCCAGAAGTTGCCGTCGTCACCTAAAGATTTTGCTCCCGTAAGGCTCGGATAAGTGTAATCCTTTTCGTCGGAGTTAAGGGTTATATGCATTCCTACGGGAAAGTCAATCCCCCTTGCGAAAGCGGTGGCATCCTCTGCCTTTGATGCAACTGCCATAAGTGAGGTTGAGGTTATTAGCTTGTTGTTGAGCAAGTCCTTTATTGCTTCATTCTGTTCTTTATTCAAGCCGAAATCGTCGGCATTTATAATCAGATACTTAGCCATTTTCTTTTTCGTCCTTGGGGAATTTGAGGAAGAATGTTACAACTGACGCAACCGCCATAGCTACAGCGGGGAATACGCAGAGAAGTACTCTTGCTGCCAGTGCAGGATTATCACCTGGATTATCTCCGTTTTCAAAACCGAAGCAGCGTGCTGTTACAAAGAAAGCAAGAGAAATATAAAGACCATTGAGTCTGTTCATAACGCCCATAAGCGAGTTTATGATACCCTCACGCTTGATACCGTGTTTTCTATAGTCGTCATCAACAATCTTTGCACCGATACAGTCCATTGTTGTAAGACAAGCGGCAACACCGAAGCCCATACCGCTGGCAATGATAATTGCGGGAACAAGAGTTGAAACGAAGAAAAGAGGAACGAATCCTACTGCCATAATGATAAAGCCGATACGCCATACTGTCATAATGTTTACCTTTTTGGTAACCTTTGACCAGATAGCCATACCGATAACAGCGAATACAAGCACAACAGCCAGCATTATTGTTGTCATCATACCATCTTCATAGCCTAATGTGTACAATACATAGAAAGGTAATGCCTGTGTGATAAGTGAAAATGCAGCTGAATAGAACGCACCTGCAAAGCCGAAAATCCAGAAACGAGGATTTGTAACAAGAGCTATAATTCCTGCAACAAACTTGGGTTTTTCTGCTTCTTCGGGTATAACTTCAGTTTCACGGCAACCCCAGAAGCAATACATCATAACAACAAGAGCTAAAACACCATAAATTAAAGCTGTGAGTTCATAACCGATTTTACCTGCAACCATAGGAGTCAAAGCAATACTGATTGCCATTGCGAAAAGCTGACAGGTCTGACGGAAGCTGTTTGTTTTTGCACGATCTTCATCTTTTTTGAAAAGTTCAACAAAAAGACAGCCATAGTTTGCATTTACAAGTGAGTCAAGAGTACCTGTAAGTATGTACATCAGAAGCATATAGATAAACAGCATTCTTCCGTCTGACTGTACTGCACCGGGTACGTTATAGAAAAGAATAAAGCAAAGCACAAGAAGAGGTGTACCGATTAAAAGCCAGGGTCTTCTTCTGCCCCATTTTGTTCTGGTGTTGTCTGACAAAAAGCCGTAAATAGGATTGTCAATCGCATCAATAAAAGCATAGATTAAAGGGATATAAGCATATTTCTCCATGGAAAGTCCTAATGTATTTACATAGTAAATTGCGGCAAAGGACTTGAACATATTGATGGGAAGTGATGTACCGAACATAGCAAAGCCATATCGGAATGGTGATGTTTTCTTCGTTAGTGCATTAGTAGGTGCCATAACATTTTCTCCTTTTATTTAAAATATATAGGATTTGATACTGCGCAAACCCTCTTAAACTTACCAAAGCCTTTGTAGACTTTGATGTAAGCAAATTTTACTTTCTTGAGCTTGACTTTAAGATGTCCGTCTTTGAGAGTCAGCTCTTTTTCTCCTTTGTCGGTCACAATAGCAACCTTTTTAGTATCAGCAAAAATTTCGAACCACTCATTTTCATTGTACTCTGCCGTCTGACCCATAACAGCGTCACCATAGGTAAGTTTAATCTTCACACCGTCAACGCTTTCAGTAACATAGCAGTTACCGTTTCTTATTGCATCAAGTATGTCATCTGCACTTCGTGACTTTGAGTACACTGCCGTAACGGGATTACCAAGCTTTGCAAATTGCTTTGGCTTATGATAGTCACTTCCACCTACTGCAGGAATCTGTCTGCCCTTTTCGAGTAAGCTTGTCCATTTTGCAATACCTCTGACATTGGTACCTCTCATAGGACCGTTCCATATTTCTATCATATCATAGGCTTCATCGTCTTCCCATTTATATGGGCAGAGAGGACACTCAGGATGGTTGACAGAAATTACTGCACCTAAACTTTTTGCGTGGCTGATAATTGACTGCATTTCTTCTTTTGTATTGGCGATGAAGCTGTTTTCAAAGGGTGCAGGTACACCAAAAAAATTCATATGACCTTTATAGTGAGTCCACTCAACTGCAGGTACAAAGGTCAGTCCGTCAATGTGTGGAAGTGCAAGATTTTCAGAGAAGTTATTGTGGTTTGCAATCGCTATGAAGTCAAGACCTTTTTCCTTTGCCATCTTGCCTAATTCATAAGCACTGAATACACCATCTGATGCGGTGGAGTGCATATGTAAGTCACCATAGAGAAACACTTCTCCCTCGTACTCAAAATCGATATTGTATGTAACTTCAACTCCGTCAACCATTACGTGATAAGCACCGATGATTACCTGCCAATTGCCACTGTTTATCTTCTGACAAAGATACCCTGCTGAGGAGTCATACTCACCGATATAGATGGTTTTGTGAGCACTTCCCGACCAACCAAGGAAGTTGCCTTTTTCATCCATAAGACCAATATCAATAGTATTTGAGGGTTTGATATCTCCCATCATACCTGACGTAGGCTTATAGTAGTCATAACTGACAGTGATTTTCACTACCCCATCGGGCACATCAAAGGGAATGGTATAATACTGTCCCTCTTTTTCTTTTGTTATCATATGTTTAATAACCATAAGCATCACCGCCTGACTATTTTGTTAAGTTCATTTTAGCATTTTAGAAAAGCAGAGTCAATGGGTTTTATAAATAAGAAAACAGCACTGATATTTGATTTGACTTCATTATAGTAAACTGTTGCCTTTTTGTTTTACGGGTGATATAATTAACTTTATAAAGAAGAATTATCCTACCATACATAATATCTGCAGATAAACTTAAAAGGAGAATAATTATGAGCGACATCAGAATCTATGCCTTTTCCGATGAAGCAAGTGCCGATATCGACAAACAGATAAAGGCTCTTATCCGCAACAATCTTCAGGGAATGGAAATCAGAAATGTTGACGGCACCAACGTTTCCGATATAACACTCGACAAGGCAAAAGAAGTCAAAAACAAGATTGACGCAAATGGTCTTTGTGCCTGGTCAATAGGCTCACCTATAGGCAAAATAGGCTTAACCGATGACTTCGGCAAGCATCTTGATAAATTCAAGCACACTCTTGAAATTGCCAAAACTCTCGACAGCCACAACATCAGACTTTTCTCCTTCTATATACCAAAAAGAAAGAATCCCGACAATTATAAAAATGATGTCATCGACCGTCTCGGACAATTCTGTGAAATAGCAAAAGGATACGATATTGTTCTTTGTCACGAAAATGAAAAAGGCATCTATGGTGATATAGCAGAAAGATGTCTTGAAATACATAAAGCACTCCCCGACATCAAAGGTGTTTTTGACCCGGCTAATTTTGTTCAGTGCGGAGCCAACACATTGAAGGCCTGGGATATGCTGAAAGATTATATTTACTATATGCATATAAAGGATGCTCTTCCATCAGGTTTTGTTGTACCTGCAGGTAAGGGTGCCGGAAATGTACAGAAAATCGCACAGGAATACATCTCACTTGGTGGTACAAACTTCACAATTGAGCCTCATCTGATAGCTTTCAAGGGACTTAAGTTTCTTGAGCGTATAGGAGAAAAAAAACAGATGACCTATAAGTATTCTGACAGTGACACAGCTTTCGATGTTGCTTGCAAGAGCTTCAAGGATTTACTTTAAGGAGGAAATATTATGCAAATCGGTGCACAACTTTATACAGTAAGAGACTTCTGCAAAACTAAAAAGAAGTTTGCTGAAACTCTCGAAAGAGTAGCAGATATCGGCTATAAAACAGTTCAGGTTTCGGGCACTTGTAAATATGAACCCGAATGGCTGGAGGAACAGCTTAAAAAGTGTGATCTTAAATGTGTAATCACACATATTCCTGCAGATGACCTTATTAAACATCCCTCACAGGTTGCCCGTGATCATTATGCTTTTGACTGTAATTATGTAGGACTTGGCTGGTACGGCTTTGACGGAAGTGAAAAAGATATGGATAAGTTTCTGTCGAAATATCTGCCCGTAGCAAAAGCAATAAAAGAAGAAGGCAGATACTTTATGTATCATAATCACGAAAGAGAATTCCGCAGATATAAAGACGGTATTGTACTTGACTATCTTGCAGAACAGTTCTCACCCGAAATTATGGGATTTACCTTCGATACATACTGGGCACAGACAGCAGGTGCAGACCCTGCATACTGGATTGAAAAGCTTTCAGGAAGAGTTCCTTGCATTCATCTGAAAGACCACTCTTTTGATAGAAAAATGGCAGTTATCGGTGAGGGTAATATCAATTTTGACAGAGTATTCATTGCCGCAGAAAAAGCAGGTACAGAATTTATGCTCGTTGAACAGGATGACTGCAACAAGGAAAATCCCTTCGACTGTCTCAGAAGAAGCTATGAATTTTTGAAATCGAGAGGTTTTGAATAATGAAAAAGAAGATAAGAGTTGGCATTATCGGTATAGGCAATATGGGTTCAGGCCACGCTAAATTCATCAAATTAGGCTTATGCCCCAATATCGAAATCACTGCCATTGCAGATACAAACAAGGACAGACTGGAATGGTCCAAAAAACAGAAATTCGGCAAGAATGTTTCATACTTCAGCGATGATATAGAAATGCTTGACAGCGGACTTATTGATGCTTGTATTATTGCTGTGCCTCATTATGACCATCCGAGTCTTGCTATCGAATGTATGAAACGCTCTATTCACGTTATGCTTGAAAAACCCTCAGGCGTTTATACAAAGCAAGTCAAGGAAATGAACGAAGAAGCTGACAGACACCCTGAAGTAGTTTTTGGTATGATGTTCAATCAGCGTACCAACTGCGTTTACAGAAAGCTTCGTGAGCTTGTGCAGTCAGGCAAATACGGCAGCATCAGACGTACCAACTGGCTCATCACCACCTGGTACCGCCCTCAGGCATATTATAACTCAGGCGGATGGCGTGCTACATGGGCAGGTGAAGGCGGTGGTGTACTTCTCAATCAGTGCCCTCATCAGCTTGACTTATGGCAATGGATTTGCGGTATGCCCGTCAAGGTACAGGCTCATCTTCAATACGGCAAATGGCACGACATTGAAGTTGAAGACGATGTTACTGCTTATGTTGAATACGAAAATGGTGCAACGGGTGTGTTTGTAACCTCAACAGGTGACGCACACGGCACAAATCGTTTTGAAATTCAGATGGACAAGGCAAAGTTCGTTGTTGAAAATAACAAGCTTACTATGCTCGAATATAATATGAGCGAACCTGAATTTACAAAGACTAACAAAAAAGCCTTTGGTGCACCAAAAGCTAAAAAGGTAAGAGTAAAGACAGATCGCAAAAATCTTCAGCACATCGGTGTTCTTAATGCCTGGGCAAAGGCTATTCTCGGCGAGGGACAGCTTGTTGCTGACGGCAGAGAGGGTCTTAACGGTCTTATCCTTTCAAATGCTATGCATCTCTCATCCTTCCTCGGCAAAGAAATCACTCTTCCCTTTGACGATGAGGTTTATTACGAAGAGCTTATGAAACGTGTGAGCACATCAAAAGAGAAAGACCTCTCCGAGGTATTTTTCGCAGACACCGATGATGTGATGGGCAGTACGAAGTCATAAGACAGGTATATAGTCGTCACTAACCCTCATAAGATATAAAATCACCCCTGACTTTAACGGTCAGGGGTTAAACTTTATATCGGCAAATTGGAATTTGTTGACTCACATCCAAACCTTTTATTCTGAGAATGCCAATTGATATTTAGGTAAAACAATTTTCATAAATACTGCTATATTGATTGCCAAAATGATTCCATACACAATTCGAACCGCTATTTCTGGAAAGAGTAACGAAATACCATTCATATCTCCGCCGCCAAAGAAACCACAAAGAACGCTTAAATATACGGGGTCAATAAGAAGCATTGCAATCGTAATATAATACATACATGCCTTAAAGATTTTTGAAGAGTTTTTCCCTATTTTATTCGTGAACAGAACAAGAGTATATGCCGTCACAAAAGTTGCTACAGAACCCACAAGGCAAAATATGCCCAATTGAATATCTGTTATCCTTTCAGCGTAAATGTCAATCTGCACACCCATCCCCATAACATTGATTTGCTTGAATGCTCCTGTTATGAGCGCATATATTAGATGCGCACCTTCATGAATAATGTAATATGCCAGAACCGCGGACAGCAATCCTATATATTGTCTTGTTCTTTTGCTCATAGATTCATTTCCCTCGTAACTTCTAACAGACCGTAAAATTCAAGTTTCTCTAACTGATTATATCACATTTTTATGAAATTTCTATAATAAAATAGCACGATGGTTTCGTATCAAAACCATCGTGCTGATATGGTGGAGCCGCGGGGGATCGATTTAATCATTGTGTCGACACAATCCAG
>JAZQUF010000057.1:0-15145 GCA_045631165.1 Acutalibacteraceae bacterium | reverse complement strand
CCGTCACCACCGATAACTACAAGGCCTTCAATGCCTCTAGCCTTACAAGAAGCAATTGCAGCATCGATACCTTCCTGAGTCTTGAACTTGGGGCTTCTTGCAGAATAAAGAATTGTACCGCCTCTGTTGATGATGTCTGATACTGAACGAAGATTCATTTCATACATATCATTTTCCATAAGGCCGTTGTAACCTCTTCTGATACCATATACCTTCATACCAAGCTCACAGCCGGCACGTACAACTGCACGGACAGCCGCATTCATACCGGGAGCGTCGCCACCGCTGGTTAATACACCAATAGTCTTTAACATTATTACGTCCTCCTATACTCTTGAAGTGCCAAAAGGCTACGAATGAATTAAAATACATTCATACAGAGTTTAAAATCTTAATAATTAAACATTACGAATATTATACACTAACTTTAATAAAAGTCAAGATTAATACATAAAATCGACAAGTTTTACTTTCTGATGACAACATTTTCTTCGTCAATTAGATAATTTAGTTCATCAATTAACGGTTTATTAAGACTGATAAAGCCGATTTTATCATATCTGCCTTCATCAGAGTAATAAGCGTATACAGGAAAATCACCGCTGAAAATATCAATCAGGGTATTAATTTTGCTGAATTGCGGACAATTTCTTGTGCTCAAACGCAGGAAAAGGCCTTTGCGCTGCTTCTTCTGAGGCTTGACATCATCCTTCAAAATATTTTTAGGATTAGGCTCAATCGTTTCACACACAACGGTTGGTTCCTTATCCTCACGCATACTCAGTCTGCCATTAATCAGAATAATATTTCCGGGCTGAAGGTGCTGAACCCTATCGGCATATTGACGAGCAAATACAATACATTCAATAGACGCCCCCATATCTTCTATGGTTACAAAACACATAGTTGTATTTGACTTAGTTACACGTTTTTCAATTTTTGATATTATACCATATATTTTTACACGGCAGTTATCTTTATATTTTGAGCCGAATCCGCTTTCAGTATCCAACATTTCCGCTATACTGTCAGCACCGATTTTTTCTGAAATTCCTGAGTATTCTTCCATAGGGTGACCGGAAATATAAAGACCTGTTATTTCCTTTTCATATGCCAACAACTCATGACGTGGCATTTCCTCCATATCAGGAGCAGTAAAATCATTTTCAAAAGAAAAGCCTGAATCAGCATCAAAGAAACCTATCTGTCCGATTACATTCTTATTCTTATCAGCATCAAGGTCAGCGATTATTTTCGGTAGCATATAAATCATCTGACGTCTGTTCATATCAAGCCCGTCAAGAGCTCCGCTTTTAATAAGACTTTCAACTGCACGTCTGTTGAATTCTTTGGAATATACTCTCTTGCAGAATGAATAGAAATCAGTATATTTACCTCCGTTTTCGCGGTTGTCAATAATTGTTTTAATAAATCCTCTGCCAAGATTTTTTATAGCCAGTAAGCCGAATCTTATAGCTCCGTTTTTTACGGTAAAACCTTCAAATGAGCTGTTGACACTGGGTGCGAGTACCTTAATACTGAGTCTCGTACATTCGGCAATATAGGTAGATACTTTAGTCGCAGAATCAAGTACACTTGTAAGAGTAGCAGCCAATAATTCACAAGGATAGTGGCATTTGAGCCATGCAGTTTGATATGAAACATAGGCGTAGGCGGCAGCGTGAGATTTATTGAAGGCATACTTTGCAAAATTTGACATTTCATCAAAAATAGCATTTGCAGTTTCTTCTGAGACACCTATAGCTAAAGCTCCGTGGCACTCTACTTCTCCGTTTTCATTTTTAAGACCGTATATAAAATTCTGTCTCTCTTTTTCCATTATGTCAAACTTTTTCTTTGACATTGCACGTCTTACAAGGTCAGCTCTGCCGTATGAGTATCCTGCAAGCTTTCTGCATATTTCCATAACCTGTTCCTGGTATACCATACAGCCGTATGTTACATCAAGTATATCTTTAAGAAGCTCCGTTTTGTATTCAGTATCCTGGGGGTTGTGACGGTTATGAATATATGTGTCGATTGAATCAGCCGGGCCCGGTCTGTAAAGAGAAATTACAGCTATAAGATCTTCAAGACTCTGTGGCTTAAGTCTCGACAGAACACTGCGCATACCCGATGATTCGTATTGAAAAACTGCATCAGTTCTGCCCTGAGAAAGCATATCAAATGTTGCTGCATCATTTATATCAATACTGTCAATGTCAAAATCAGGATTACTTCGTTTAATGAGTTTTACGGCATCATCTATAACCGTAAGTGTACGAAGCCCAAGAAAATCCATTTTCAAAAGTCCGAGATTTTCAAGAGTAACCATAGTAAACTGAGTTACAACGCTCTCATCGTTCAGTGCAAGAGGTACATAAGATGATACCGGATCTCTTGTAATTACAACACCTGCCGCATGAGTTGAAGCGTGACGAGGCATACCCTCAACCTGTCTTGCATAGTCAAGAAGCCTCTTGATATCCTCATTAGACGAATAAAGCCTCTTAAGATCCTCTGAATATTTAAGTGCTTTATCAATAGTGATTTTCAGTTCATTCGGAATAGCCTTGGCGACTTCATCAACAACATTATATGGCATACCGAGTACCCTGCCGACATCACGCACGGCTGCTCTTGCAGCCATTGTACCAAAGGTGACAATCTGAGCAACGTGGTCACTGCCATATTTTCTTATGACATAGTCAATAACTTCCTGTCGGCGCACATAGCAAAAATCAATATCGAAGTCAGGCATACTGACTCTCTCAGGATTAAGAAAACGTTCAAAAAGAAGATTATACTTAAGAGGGTCAATACCTGTTATTCCGATACAGTATGCTGCAAGCGAGCCTGCACCGGAGCCTCTGCCCGGCCCTACGGGGATATTTTTACTCTTTGCGTAACGGATGAAATCGTGAACAATCAGAAAGTAGTCAACATATCCCATTTTGTTGATGACATCAAGTTCGTAATTTAGTCGGTTTATATACTCCTCTGGCGGATTATCACCTAAATGCTTGTTAAGTCCGAAGAAGCACTGATTTCTGAAGTATTCGAAGTGGTCCATATTGTTCGGAACCTCAAAATGAGGGAGCTTCGTGTTACCAAACTCAAATTCAACATTACACTGTTCAGCAATAATCTGAGTATTATCAATTGCCTGCGGGAGCTCGCGGAAAACACTGCGCATTTCATCCTCTGATTTGATATAAAACTCATCAGTTGAAAACTCGAGACCCGTTTCTTCGCCAAGTGTATGGTAAGTCTGAATACAGATAAGCACCTGCTGTACTGATGCATCCTCCTTACGGATGTAATGAGCATCATTGGTTGCAACAAGCGGAACACCTGTTTCTTTCGACAGCCTTACGAGATCAGGCATAATATCAAGCTGTTCGCGAAGTCCGTGATTCTGAATTTCAATATAATAGTTACCTTCACCGAAAAGTTCGCGGTACCACAAAGCGGTTTCTTTCGCCTTGTTATACTCCCCTCTCATAAGAAGTTGAGGAATTTCACCTGCAAGGCAGCCTGATAACGCAATAAGGCCCTCATGATGTTCTTCCAACAACTCTCGGTCAATTCTGGGCTTGGTATAAAATCCTTCTGTCCACGCCTTGCTGACCATAGCGATCAGATTCTGATAACCTTCATTATTCTTACACAAAAGGACAAGATGGAAGCGTTGCGAATCGAGACCGTGAACCTTATTATGTCTTGTTCTTTCAGCAACATAGCATTCACAACCTATTATTGGTTTGATGCCTTTTTCCTTTGCTGCTTTATAAAAATCTATTACTCCATACATAACACCGTGATCGGTGATTGCGACACTTTTCTGTCCTATTTCATTCAGATAGTCCATAAGCTTATTTATACGGCAGGCACCATCGAGTAAGCTGTATTCTGTATGAAGATGCAGATGCGTAAAAGCCATCTTATCCCTCCTTTGACGTTATTTTACTCTTAATTTTTCTACTAACTCCTTATCAGGATTAGTTATGATAGTCCAGTATTCGTGATAAATCACCATACCGGCTTTTGCACCGTTGGGCTTTTTAAGAGCTTTTACCCTTGTATAGTCAACGGGCACTAACGATGAATCCTTTGCCTTGCTGAAATATGCCGCAATTACTGCTGCTTCTTCAATAGATTCATCAGATATTTCTTTTCCGTCTCCGACAATGATAACGTGGGAACCCGGAATTTTCTGAGTGTGTAACCACATATCATTTTTAGCAGCTGTTTTCAGTGATAACTTATCGTTCTGAATATTATTTCTGCCGACAAGGATTCTGAATCCATCACTAGACATAAATTCAAAAGGTGGCAATTCCTTTGGCGGCTTTTGTTTCTTACCCTTAAGATTTTTGATGTATCCGCCATTCTGTAATTCAAGACGAATCGATGAAATTTCGCTGTCTGTGTCTGCTCTCGACAGCTCATCAAGGACACTTTCGAGGTAAACAATCTCATTCTCACCGTCTTCTATCAGGGTAACAAGCATTTTTTCTGCTGTCTGAGCCTTGCGATAATCCTTATAGTACTTCTTCTGGTTTTCTGTAGGTGTCAAAGCAGGGTTGCAAGGAATTTTAATCACCTCGCAATTATCATAATAGTTTTCAACCTCGTAGAATGTTACACCTTTAGTAAGCCTGTAAAGATTAGCAAGTATAAGCTCACCGTAAAGCTTGAGAGTTTCTTTATCCTCACAGCGTTTGAGTTCTTCTCTTTGAAGCGCGAGCTTACGTGAAGTTCGTTCAATAAGATTATTGAGTAGTTTTATAAGTTCATGACCCCTGTGGTTTATACGGTTGATTCTGTCACGTTCAAAATAGAAATCATCAAGAAGCTCAGCCGGGCTGTCATATTTCTTGACTTTGAGCAGATCTCCGTACTGCTTAACGTCGATTACGGACATATCCTTGGGTTTGTCACTATTTTCAGCGAGCATATATACGGTACTGCTGTCGATACTTTCAGCAAATTCTTTCAAAACAACTTTCAGAATATCAATCTGCTGATTATCGAGATAAGACACATGAAGGTCATAGAAAGCTGTTTTGTGAGCAATTTCACGTGCAACAATAGGCGAAATACCCTGAATTGAATTTAGAAGTGCCGATGACAATGACTTTTCTCTGTAGGAAAGCACTCTATCGAGAACAGAATCAATATCCGCTGTTTTAATTGAAAGCTTATCCTGCTGAGGAGGCAGAGCATATATAAGACCGGGTAAAATCTGTCTTACGCTTGATGTAGTGAAATCTACCCTCTTCATGGAATCAATGATCTTTTCTCCGGAAAGAAGAATCATATTTGAGTATTTACCCATTATTTCCATTACAACCGTGAGCTCGACTCTGTCACCGATTTCGTTTGTTGCATCAAAATCTATAAAGATAATTCTGTCAGTTTCATGCTGACGGACATCTTTGATCATAGCGCCCGTCAGATGCTTTCGAAGAAGCATACAGAACATAGGCGGTACAGGTGGATTGTCTATATTATGAGATGTAAAATGAAGTCTAGGGCTGTCAGCACGTACACATAAAAGAAGCTTATAGTTACAGCCTTTACCTCTGAGATTGAGAATAACCTCATCTCTTGTTGGCTGATTGACCTTGTCTACACGAAGGCCGACAGTCTTTTCCTTGAGCTCATTTTTAACTTTTAATAAAAATATTCCGTCAAGAGCCATAATACACCTTATCCGATAATTTTTGTGGGATTACTCTGATTGAGCAGAATGCACTCCACATCATTAAATTCATTACTTATATATTTCATTAAGGCAGAAACTGCCGGATTTTCTGTTTCAAAATGTCCTGCCTGAATGGCTGTAACTCCGATTTCATTAGCGGCAAGAAAAATATGGTGCTTAATTTCGCCTGTAACAACAGCATCTGCACCCATTGAAGCTGCTGTGAACAATAAATCATCAGGACCGGAGCCACCGCATACTGCAACTTTTCTGATTGTGTTTTTACTGTCAGCAACACGGCAGACTGTACCGAGAACATCAGCAACCTTTTTAACAAATTCGTAAGACTTCATGGGCTCAATATCTCCGATACGAGCCATAGGAACAGAGCATTCTTCATCAGGCACACATTCGGTATTTGTAATATCCAGAAGCTCACATAAGACATCATTAACTCCACCATTTGCACAGTCGAAGTTAGTGTGTGCTGAGATTGCATTTATACCGCTGATAGCAAGTTCATATGCGAGATTTCCCTTGAGAAAGCTTTTCTGCGGTCTAAAAATTATGGGATGATGTGTAATAATCAGATCCACACCGTTTACCATGGCATCATCTAAGACTTCACTTGTAAGATCAAGGGCAAGCCCGATTTTCTTTACCTCATTATCTTTATCGCCAACTAAAACACCGCAATTATCCCATTCGCACTTGGTGTTATATGGTGCAATTGAATCAATATAATCGGATATATCTTTAACTTTAACCATCTGATTTCACTCCCTTGAGTAAGGCTTCTATTTCATCAATATAAATCTTTAAATTTTCTGTTTCTTTATCTTTTTTATCCGAGCTTATCAGTGCGATATATTTTTTATTGAGGGTTGTTAAAACCTTCTCAAGATATTTTCTGTTTAAATCAATGTCAGGACTGATTTCACCTGTATATATGTAAGCTGCACTGTGCTCTGATTTTTCACCTGTAAACGATGCTGAAATAATACAGTACAAACGTTTACCATCTGTTGCGGTAATCTCCTTATTTATAGTAAAACCATTATTAATATACCATTGCCTTAAAACTTCGGCGTGAGTCATAGGCTGAGCAACAATATTAATTCTGCTGTCTTTCACCCAGGGCGCCTTATCAAGAATATCAGCAATAAGGTTACCGCCCATACCGGCAATAACAATATCCTCGCAAGCATTTTCAGGTATATTTACGAGACCATCTGACAGTATAAGCTCTATTTTATCTATGAGTCCCTGCTGAATGACAGTTTGCCTTGCATTTTCAAGAGGGCCTTTTCTCAAATCTGCCGCTATACCTCGTGGGCAAATATTATTTTCAACAAGATATGCAACTAAATATCCGTGATCTGTGCCTATGTCGGCAACAATTTTTCCTTTTCTGACAAGACAAGCAACAGCTTTAAGTCTGTCATCCAGTCTGATTTTTGACATAATTACCTCTTTTAATAATCGGAGCCGCCCAAAATATCAGGCGACTCCCATAAAATTTCTCTTATTTTGAAGCAAGATATTCGTTGACTCTTGCTATGAGAGCATCAGCATCTACGCCGTGTACAGCGCAAGCTTCTTCAACAGTTTCACCTCTTGAAGCAGGGCAACCGAGACAGTGCATTCCCATTTCGAAGAAGAATACAGCTGTACCGCCATCCTGATCAAGGATATCACCGATAACCATATCTTTAGTAATTTCTTTCATTGTATGAACCTACCTTTTAATAATAATCAAGCAAGCTTATTTTTAAGTTCGATTGCTTTTTTAGCCTTAATTACGATGTTTTCAGCATCAAGACCGAAAATCTTGAGAAGCTCAAGAGCAGGACCTGATTTTCCGAATGTATCATTTACACCAAGCTTTACAACCGGTACGGGGAATTCTTCAGCAAGAGCTTCGCTTACCGCTGAGCCGAGACCGCCGATAATACTATGCTCTTCAGCGGTAACGATTGCACCTGTTTCCTTCGCAGCGGCAACAAGGATATCCTTGTCAATAGGCTTGATTGTATGGATATTGATTACACGAGCATCAATACCTTCAGCTGCGAGTGTTTCAGCTGCAATAAGAGCTTCATTTACCATAAGACCTGTAGCAACAATTGTTACATCCTTACCGTCTTTAAGAAGCACACCCTTGCCGAGCTCAAACTTATAGTCTTCACTGTTAACACGAGGCACAGCAAGTCTGCCGAATCTCATATAAACAGGACCTTCGTGCTCAACAGCAGCATGTACAGCAGCCATAGCTTCAACATCATCTGCAGGGTTAATGATAACCATATTGGGGATTGAACGCATAAGGGCAATATCTTCACAGCACTGATGGCTTGCGCCGTCCTCACCTACTGAAATACCGGCGTGTGTTGCACCGATCTTTACATTCAGGTTGGGGTATGCAATTGAGTTTCTTACTTGTTCAAAAGCTCTGCCTGCAGCAAACATTGCAAAGCTTGAAGCGAAAACTGTATAACCTGTTGTTGCAAGTCCTGCCGCAACACCCATCATATTGCCTTCAGCGATACCGCAATCGATAAACTTTTCAGGGAATTCCTTTTTGAAAGTGATAGTCTTAGTAGCTTTTGCAAGGTCAGCATCAAGAACAAGAATATCATCTCTTGCACCAAGCTGCTTTAAAGCCGCACCGTAAGCATCACGTGTTGCACATTTAATTACATCAGCCATAATTACACCTCCAAGCTCTTCATTGCTTCGTCAAGCTCAGCCATAGCCTGAGCATACTGCTCGGCGTTGGGAGCACTGCCGTGCCAGTCACACTTATCTTCCATAAATGATACACCCTTACCTTTTACCGTCTTAGCAACAATACAGGTGGGCTTATCCTTACAAGCCTTTGCAGCTTCAAAAGCCTCTTCAATCTGAGAGAAGCAGTGGCCGCAGATTTCAATTACATTCCAACCGAATGCTTCGAATTTCTCTTTGATAGGATAAGGTGAGTTAACCTCTTCAAGAGTACCATCAATCTGAAGGCCGTTGTAGTCAACGATTGCACAAAGATTATCAAGTTTGCGGTTGCCTGCAAACATAGCGGCTTCCCATACCTGACCTTCTTCGATTTCACCGTCACCGAGGGGTACATATACTCTGAAATCCTTGCCCTTAAGCTTAGCTCCGAGTGCCATACCGCAAGCAGCTGAAATACCCTGACCGAGTGAGCCTGTGCTCATATCAACGCCGGGAGTATAACGCATACTGGGATGCCCCTGAAGAATGGAGTCAGGCTTACGAAGGGTCTTGATGAGCTCAACAGGGAAGAATCCTCTGAGAGCAAGCGCCGCATAAAGTGCAGGTGCCGTGTGACCCTTTGAGAGAACAAGTCTGTCTCTGTCTTCGCAATCAGGATTAGCAGGATCAACATTCATTTCGCTGAAATAGAGATAAGTCATAATATCAGCGATTGAAAGCGAGCCGCCGGGATGGCCTGATTTTGCATTAAAGGTACCTTCAATAATACCTTTTCTTACTTCGATTGCAGTCTTTTTCAGCTGCAATTTTTTAATGTCTTCCATATTAATCCTCCTTAAAAATTATTATGGTTTTTAATAATGTATTCTATTAAGTCTGCAACAGCACCCTGATTACAGTGTCCTGCAACAAACTTAGCAATCTCTTTCATCCCCTTCGGAGCTTGTCCGCAACAAGCAGGAAGAGCAACCTTTTTTAGCATTTCATAGTCGTTGAAATAATCTCCTATTGCAGCAGTTTTACTATGATCAACGCCTAAAATATCTGCAAGCTTCAAAACAGCAACACCTTTATTTGTGTCCTCGTTAACCATTTCATAGCTCCATGCAGATGAGAGCATAAGGTTTTCTGTTGTATTGGAATGCTTCTCAATGTATTTCTTTACAGCCTTAATAGCCGGTGGAATTGCGGTATAGATAACCTTATACCAATTTTCCTTGGGAATTGAATCAAAGCTATAGAAATATTTTATAGGAAGCTTAGCATTGACAGCTAATATTCGGGCAGAAACTGTGGGTCTGAAAATATAAACATATTTATCTGTAATAACCTGAAAGGCAAGAGTCGGAAAAATTTTTACACTCTGTCTAACCATTTCAATACAGTGCTCATTCATAGGACTCTGCCAAACCATTTTTTCTTCAGCATAATCATAAATACCGGCACCGTTTAAAACAATAGCCTTACCGTCAGCGATTTCAAGCCTCTTGAAATGCTTTCTCATTGATTCTGGGCTTCTGCCTGAAGCAAGAGTGAAATTACCGCCATGATCGTTAATAAATCTTTGAATCATATCGTAATTTCTGAAAACGAGCCTTCTGGCTTTATCGTTTAATGTTCCGTCGATGTCGCTGGCAAGAAGCCAATCCGATAAGTCGACCTTCTCTTTAATTTCTGCCATTTTTATCTATCCTCCTAAGGAATTGAGTGAAGTAATCAGGTAATTCACTTTCAATTTCAATATACTCGTTTGTTCTCGGATGCTTAAAGCCGATTAATCCGGCGTGTAAGCATTGACCAGCAAGAGATTCAATTACTTTTTTAGGTCCATATACGGAATCTCCGGCAACGGGATGACCGATATACGCCATATGCACTCTTATCTGATGTGTACGACCGGTTTCGAGGCGCAAGCCTAAATGAGTGAATCCGTCATATTCATCGATTACTTTATAGTGTGTAACTGCATTCTTGGAGTTTTTCGGCGTTACAGCCATTTTCTTTCTGTCTACGGGATGTCTTCCGATTGGTGCATCAACCATGCCACTATCATTTTTAAATTTGCCGTAAACAACACTATGATACTCTCTTGTAAAAGAATGCACCTTAATCTGATCAGCTAAATTAATATGAGCAAAATCGTTTTTAGCCACAATGAGAAGTCCGCTTGTGTCTTTGTCGATTCTATGAACAATACCAGGTCGGATTATACCGTTTATTCCGGATAACGAATCTTTGCAGTGATACATAAGAGCGTTAACCAACGTACCATCATAGTTACCTGCAGCAGGATGTACAACCATACCCTTAGGCTTATTGACAACAAGAAGATCACTATCCTCGTACCTTATATCAAGAGGAATGTTTTCCGCCTTTATTTCAAGCTCTTTAGCCTGCGGTATAACAACCTTTATAATATCACCACTGCGTGCTTTATAATTTTTTGATATAACAGCATCACCAATACTGACATTTCCGTCTTCAATAATTTTCTGCACGGCGGAACGACTCATACCATCAACTGCCTGACAAATCACTTTGTCTATTCTTTCACCTGTATTTTCATCAGTAACTTTGATTATATGGGCATTAACCATTGGACGCCATCACTTTCTTTGCTTTACTTTCTTTAATGATTTCATATATCTGATTGAAAATCAACGCTACAGCAGCACAGGTAACAAGACAGTCTGCAAAGTTGAAAATATAGAAATCTATAAATAAAACCTCAATATAGTCAATTACATATCCGCGGAACAATCTGTCAATTATATTGCCGAGTCCACCTGACATCATAAGCACAATGCAGCAGTAATCGATACCGAATCTGACTCTGCCCGAGAAAATAACAAAGGTAATAACAATAAGACATACCAGAGCTGATACGGTCATAACAACCGTTTGGCCACTCATCAGACCCATCATAGCACCATCGTTTTCATAATACGAAAACTGTAAAACCTTATTGATAACAGTTATGCTGCCGATAGGCTTAAGATATAAATCAACAAACAACTTAATAATCTGATCGATAAGCACCAAAAGAAATATGGCAACTACAGAATATACTTTTATTTTTGTTCCGGAGATTTTAGTTTTATTCAATGGCATCACTTCGCTAATCAGTCAGTTGTAATATCATCATCAAAGAAGCCTTCAAAATCAGGCTCATATGAAAAATCAAGTGCATCGCTGTCGAAATCTTCACCGAAGATTGATTTGCCTAAATCCTGAAAAATAATTGTCTGATCATCAAGGATATTGGCATCTGCAACAGGTGCAGGTTCAGCCTCGGCATCGGCTTCGACGCTTTCACCGTAGTATTCAGGAGCAGAAACAGAGCTGATATCTTCATAGAAGTCAACATACTCTGATTTTTTAGCAGCTTCCTCGTAACTATCAAGATTAAGACTGAATTCAGGTAAATCTTCAGCTAATTTGTCGGTATCAACATCAATTTTAGTAGGTACAAAATTAAACTCAGCATCATCACTGATAGAATCAACGGCAGGCTTGATTGTTGCAACTACATTGATAATTTCATTCTTATATTTTGCAATTTCATATTTAAGTCTCTGGAGTTCAGAGGTAGTTGCAGCAATTATTTCATCACTCTTTTCTCTTGCATCCTTTGCATCATGATAAGCTGCCGCAACAATTTCAGCAGCCTTAGATTTTGCATTTTCAATAATTTCTCTGGCTTTTTCTTTAGTATCGTTAAGATACTTCTGTGTAAGCTCCTCTGAGCGTTTTTCAAGAATTTCAATTTCATTATTAAGCTGAACTATTTTTTCATCAGCATCGTGAGTCACGTTGTAATAATAAGCCTCAGCTTCAGCCTTTTTAGTTATGAGGAGATTTTCAGCTTCTTCACTCGCTTTTCTGATTATTTCAGCTGAAGATTCATTTGCCTGAGCTGCAACAGTTTCTGCATAGCTTTCAGCTCTTACTATTGCCGAAAAAACAGTGTTTTTGCTGTTGTTGTATTCTTCAATAGCAGGACAGATGTTTTTAAACTTCTTTTCAAGTGCCCTGTAGTTTTTAAGTAATCTTTCATATTCTTCAGTTGATTTTCTTACATATTCATCAACCTCTGAAGCAAAATATCTGTTTTTACCGGCTGATGAAAAAGAATATCTGTTTGTTGTCATTTTAATTATCCCCTGTCTTATGGAATTTATAATTCAACCTGATTATAGAAGTCGCCATGAAGCTCAATATCTGATGGTATAAACGCACAGATGCTTTCAGTAAATCTTGCGAACACACTCTTAGTTACATATTTTGCACCATCGAGGAAATCCATAGCTCTTTTGCTCTGATCCTCTGAAAGAAGTGAAAGATTTACAACAACAATTGCATTTCTTTCCATCATAAGATTTGCAACATTTTTTGCATCATAAATATCGTGAAGAGAAATAAATGTAAGCTTGAATTTCGAACCACCACGTGATTTTGAGGAATTCATATCATAAATATTGGTAGCAGGTGCGCTTTTTGAAGCGATTTCATCGATACCCTTAAGTGGTGTAAATTCCTCGTTACCAAAATCCGGAAGTACAGCAGTGGGCGAATAATTAAAGGAAGCAAATGAATTTGCCGGTGTTTCCTCTTCGTCATTGAAAATACCGCTTGCAAATTTCTTGGGCTTTCTGCTATCCTCGTAATCATCGTCATTCAAAGCACTTTCAAGCATATCATCCTCGTCATCTCTGAAACTTCTGAGTTCCTGAACTTTTCCGAATATATTTTTTATATCCATATTTTTTATCTCCTCTTTTATATCAATAGATTCTGGGGCCGAAAATTGCTGAACCGACTCTGACTAAATTCGAGCCGTTTCTCACAGCTGCTTCATAATCCCCTGACATTCCCATTGAAAGTATACACATATCTATATTATCTAACTTTTTACCCTTTATGTCAATAAAAATTTCGTGCATTTTTGAAAAATATTTATGCAGTGCTTCATCATCGTCACAAATGGGAGGAATTGTCATAAGTCCCTTGATCTTTATGCATGGCAATGCAGCAATTTCCTCAAGAGTATCATACAAAAGCTCAATATCAAGACCTGTTTTACTTTCTTCGTCACCGATGTTTACTTCAATAAGACAGTTGACAGTAATTCCCAGCGACTGAGCTCTTTTAGATATCTCCTTAGCAAGCTTGACGCTGTCAACAGACTGAATCATATCAACTTCATTTATAATCTGCTTTACTTTGTTGGTCTGCAGATGTCCGATTAAATGAGCACTACATTTACCAAGCTTTAAAAAGGGCTTTTTTGAGAGAAATTCCTGAACCTTATTTTCGCCGATAAGGTCAATGCCGCATTCAATTGCATGGTTAATCAATACAGGCTCAACTGTTTTTGTAACCGCCATAAGCCTGACTTCATCAGGATTTCTACCTGATTCAACAGCTGCAGCGGCGATTTTTTCTTTTATGACCCTGATATTATGCTCTATATTCATAAATTTCTCTTCAAGAGACAATATTTCCATCTTCCAAATGCATTCCTTTCACTATTATTTTATCGTATTGCTTAATCTTGTGATAATAACCTTGGCTTTTATCCCCTTCATCTTTAAGAAGTGTCATACCACTTGCGATAACATAGTCATCAGCATAATATTGAATATCAATTGGCGCAAATTTAATAATATTGCCAACGATTACGTATACACCCATAATACCGTCATCGTTTTCGCTTATAGCATCATTGTTAATTTTATATCCGCTGTATTCCTTTACTGAAATAGTTGCGGTTTCTTTGCGGATTTTTGCAAGCTCTTCGTTCATTGCAGTGCATTTGAGAGTAACTGTAATATAATCATCTTCAGCTTCCGTAACATCATATACAAACATATCAATGTCACTGATACCTAAATCATCAAAGGAAACGCTCACCCAATAACCATTCTTTATTACAGAGGCCTCTGTAACTTTCATATCAAAAACATAGTACCAGGTATGCTGAGCAATAAGCTTGCCATAAGCGTTATGGGTATCTTCAGGAGAAAGTGATGTATATTTTCTGCCATCCCCATTGTTGATTTTTTTATTTTCAATATCCTTATAGCTTACACTTGACTCATAGCCGTCAACATATCCTATAAAATATCCGGCATAAGGTGAAGAAACCTTCTTTTTGACAGTATAGGAAGATTTCAGCGTTTTTATTTGTTTGGTATAATCACTGATAATATCTTCGTAACTCAGCTCTTCACCTATAGCTGACTGTTTTGAGGTTATATTGTCCGCAATGTTTTCAGAAACAGAATAAAAATCACTGAGATCACCATCAGACAACGCTTTTACATAGTTGGATACTCCGTTAGCAATCTGAGAGTTCAGGAATATGACATTGCTGTGATTCAAGCCCTGTTTACTTGCGGTTTCATTGATCCTATCAAGCTTTTCACGCATTTCCATTTCTTCCTTATAAGCCGATGCCTGAGATTCATCGCTGAAGCCAAGAGCTATAATACCGTTTTTAGCAACGTTTTCGCTATCTGAAATAAACGGAACATAAACCAATGTATCATCTTTATAGAAGATTGAAGAATTTTTGCCATCAATGCTGACATTTTCATCACGAATCGCAAAACCATTTACCGACACGCTCAGCACTTCGCTGTAAGTCAGCAAATATTCAGTTTCAAGCTTGCCTGTATGATTGTTATACAGTGAAACAACACC